>DATEYJ010000019.1:0-7517 GCA_035256265.1 archaeon | reverse complement strand
TCCTCCTGCGGATGAGCTTCCCCCTTCTTGCAAGGTCACGCATGTTGTGGGTGTCCAGGCCGTGCAAGGTCTCGCGCACGAATTCTTTGAGGCCCGCGTGCTCTATGAAGTGGCGGTAGGCATCCGCGGTTATGGCGAATCCCGGAAGGACGGGAACATTCACCTTGTTGTTCATCTCGCCCAGGCTGGCGCACTTACCGCCAACTATGGCTGTGTCCCCCTTCCCTATCTCCTCGAACCATAAAACAAGCTTTCCATCGATAGCTGCCACCCCAGCTTTTTAAAACGAAGGCGATTCGAGCCTGAAGGCGAATTGAGTTAGAAGGCGTCTGCAGACGCCTTCAATCGCGAATCGCCTTCTTTCCAACGTTAGGCCTTCCTGAATCTCAGCTTCAGCTTCTTCATTATCTCCGCGAGCGTGGTGTATTCCATCTCCGAAGGCTCGAGCCTGTGCGGCTGGAATGGGCCGTTCCTGCGTATGTAGTTGGCCATTTCATTGCATTCGGCCCTGGCCTTGTCAAACCCTGGATCGTCAAACATGTCAGCCGGAAGCCCGAGCATGCCTTCGGCAAGCTGGAATCCCATGGCCATGACCCTGGGCGGTCCGTCAAACCTGGACATGTGAGCATCCTTCTCGGAGACAGGCATGAAGGGACCATTGTGGCTTCCCCTGTTCCACCCTGCCACGAAATATGGCGTAGCAAAAGGCTCAAGGACTTCTCCTACGTCAGGAAGCCCTTTCTGAGCGCGCACCACCATGACAGGGTCATCCTTGCCTACATACTTGCCGGCTATGAGGCTGAGCCTGTCTGTCGAAGTCACGGCGGCGATCTCATTCCCGGCCTTCCTGCGGACCTCCTTCACCTCATACCTTCCCACGGTCCCTATGAGCGCGAGCATATCGTATATTTCCTCAGGGCATGAAAAAACGACTTCCTTCCTCTCAATCACGTCATGCACAGTGAACTTGAATCCCTGATGCATTTCCGGGTCTATCACAAGCCCCGGATTGGAGAAGGGGTCCGCGAACATCTTGTAAAGGGGTATGCTCCACGCCCCTGGCTCTGTCTTGTCCGCCATGAAGACTATCACAGGTTCGGAAGGCCTTTCCTCAAAGGTCATCTCCGCCACCCCCGGGCCCATGCCCTTGAGATTCCCGGAGAATGCTGTCTTGAGTATGTCCTGGCCTGCTCCGTAAAGCTTGAGCTGCTTTGCCTTGGCAGTGCCCTCAAGGAATATGTCCCACGCGAGCCTGTGTATGTCCTTGTTCGCGTCCCCTTTCCTGTGGGTCATTATGAGCTCGAGGTCGTCCCCGCAGGCAGTCACGTAATAATCAAGGATTTTTTTCCTGTCCTTTGCATCTTCCAGCGCTTTACGCGCCAGCTCCAGAATCTCCGGGTGACTGTGTGAATGCCCCACCCAGCCTCCGATGTCGGCCTTTATCACAGAAAGCGTAATTTTCATTTCATCACCCCTACCGCGCGAAAGCGCCTGATATATTTTATGAAGAAGCTTTAATATAAAGAAATACAAATATTATCATTCATGAGAATTGGGGTGGTATTATTGGTCGGTATAGACTCAGTGTATGGGAAGAATGCAGGCGCTGTCTGGAGAGCCCTGAACGAGAAAGGCAAGCTGGGGATGAGGGACATTTCAAGGCACACGAAGCTCAGCATACTTGAGGTGAACGGGGCCATAGGCTGGCTTGCGAGGGAGAACAAGGTAAGGATGATAGATAACGGCGCCAAGATTCTATATGAGCTTTCGGGTCACTGAATTCTGGGAATGATTCAAGACCGAAGGCGTCGATGGCTAGAAGGCGTCCGCAGACGCCTTCAAACTCAAATCCGCCTTCCAGCCAACGTTCACTTGTTCTTCATGTTGAAGACTATTGTATGGATTTTTGTCATCTCATCTATCGAGTAGTTCAGGCCCTCCCTTCCTATCCCCGAGTCCTTATCTCCTCCAAATGGGAAATTGCCTACTCCGTGGGCAGGAGCGCCGTTTATGGTCACGGATCCGGACTCTATGTTCCTTGCCAGGTAAACGGCCTTGTCTATGTCCTGGGTGAAAACGGAGGCGTCCAGGCCATAGCTGGAGCTGTTCGCGATTCTCAGGGCCTCTTCCATATCCTTCACCCTCATTATGGAAACCACAGGCCCGAAGGTCTCCTCCCACGCTATCCTCATATCCCTTGTCACATGGTCCAGGACAGTGGGCTCGTAAAAGAGGCTGTTGCTCTTTCCCCCCATGAGAAGCTTGGCTCCCTTCGAAAGGGCGTCCTTCACCAGTGAGCTCACCTTCTGCAGCCCCGCCTCATTTATCAGGGGCCCTATCTTCGTGTCAGGCTCCTTGGGATTCCCGACCTTCCAGCTCCCCGCCTCATTTACCATGGCTTTCGCAAAAGCATCCGCTATGCTTTGGTGAACAAGCACCCTGGAGAGGGCGTCACATCTCTGGCCTGAGAACTTGAGGGCTCCGGCCGCGCATTCCTTCACGGCTGTTCCCATGTCCGCGTCCTCAAGGACTATGGCCGGGCTCTTGCCCCCCAGCTCCAGGTGGAGCTGCTTCATCCCTGCTATGGAGGCTATATGCTTCCCCACTGTAGTGGAGCCTGTGAAGGAGATCATGTCCACCTTCGGGTGCGTGGCCAGTAGGTCCCCTATCTCGCCACCGCCCCCTGTTATCACGTTAAGGGCGCCCTTCGGGATCCCCGCCATCTCCGCGATCCTTGTGAACATGAGCAGGGTTATGGGGTCGTCGCTTGCGGCCTTGCACACGACAGCATTCCCGGCAGCCAGGGCGGGAGCGATCTTTGAGACGGAAATGAAGAGAGGGTAGTTGAAGGGGCATATGGCCAGGACCACACCCAGAGGCTTCCTGGAAACAAGCGCGAATTTCTGGGATGTCCCGGAAATGAGGTCTCCGGGTATGTACTCACCGTACATTATCTTGGTCTCCTCGCATGCGTAGTGCAGGCGCTCTATCGTGGCCTTGACCTCACCCTCTGCATACGTCCGCGGCTTTCCTGCCTCCTTTATCAGCATGCCTATGAGCTCTTCCCTGTGCTCAGATACAAGGTCCTTAACCTTGTCAAGAAGCTCGATTCGCTGGATGGCATCCATCTTTGCCATGGAAGGCCTTGCGTTATATGCGGCCTCCACCGCGTGCAGGGCATCCTCCTTCGTGGCCTTCTGCATCCTTCCTACAACAGAGTTGTCATAAGGATTCCTTACCTCAAACGTGCGCCTCTCAGAGGATTCCACCCACTCCCCGTTTATGAACATCTTGTAAACCATTGCCCCGTCAGAAGCAGCGGGGAACCTCAAAGGATGCCAAAAATTTTCCATAGGCGCAACCTTATTTTCTACAGAAGCTTGGTTTGAAAGCCAGGCTGCCGCAGGCTTAACGTTTCCCGCAGGAGGCTTTATTGGTTTTTTATTTCCCGCTGACCTGGATTTTTTTCTGGACTTCAAGCCGGACCCACCCTGAATATAATTGTCAGGCCCCAATAAAAAGGATTCTGGAAAGAAGGCGTCTGAAAGAGAGAAGGCGACAAGAGTCGCCTTCATGCCATAACACGCCTTCTAGCCATCGACGCCTTCCAACCTTCAGGCCAGCGCGACTATGTTGTTGTGCTTCCTGGCCTCGAGCTCTATCACGTTCCCGAGAATGACCTTGCCGTTCGCTATGCACTTCTTTATGATGGAAGGAAGGCTGAGCCTTATCCTGAAGGAGGGGACGGAGTCGAAGTTCATGTCCAGGGTCAGCCTGGAATGGTCCCTCCTTATCATGAAATCCATCACAATCGGGCCTATACTCTTGCCGAACCTCTCCATGTACTCCCATCCGTCCGGGATCCTGGGATGAAGGACAAGCAGGTTCTCTGTCAGGGCCGGCCTTATCCCGAAAAGGAACTCATCCGTGGCTGTTATGAACATGGCAGATGACCAGGCCTGCATGCCGCAGCCGCAGTCTAGCAGCTTGCCTGTGTCTGCGTCCACGACCTCTGCCGAGGCGCCCACGGCATTCCTCCCCATCTCGGAGGCCATGGACTTGAGATATGAGAGCCCCTGCCCGATCCTGTTGTGCTTCAGGCAGGCGCAGGCGGCAGCGGCTGTGGTGAGTCCCCATACAGCACCCTTCTGATAGGAGTCTGGCTTGTAATCCTTGTCCTTCATGGAGCGCGTTCTCAGGCCGTGCTTCGTCGTGAACTCCGACTGGAGCTTGTCAAGGACAAGGAAGACCTTCTGGCCGTCCAGCTGGTCCAGGATGATGGAGGATATGGAATTTGCAGTGAGGTCATCCATGTCAGGGTTCCTGCTGTCATCCAGATATGCAGTCTTCGGGTTCCAGTAGCCTGTCTTTATCCTATTGTCAAGTTCTTTTGAGAGGCCGGGATTGGAGCCTCTGAGCGCGGCAGACCAGAGTGACTGGACTTCTATGGCGGACTTCCCCCTCCTGTAGGAATCCATCCAGGTCTTCTCCGGGTCATGGACCACCAGCCCGTTCTCGAACTGCAGCTCCTTCTCAAAGGAGGCCATCAGCTTTCTGGATTCCCTCTCCAGCCCCGTGTCTCCTGTGGAGTTGGCGTAATGGTCCAGGGCAAGGGCAAAGAGCGGGAAGGTATCAGCAAATCCATACTCAGTGTTGCCTTCCGTGTCGATCTTGGAGGGAAGTTTCCTGGAAAGGAACATCTCAAGGACGCTCCTGGATGTTCCGAATTCCCCTATATTGTTCAGGCCGGGCACGGATATGAAGGAGTCCCTCGCCCAGAACTCTAGGAACCACGGAAGGCCTGCCAGGACCCCCGCACCGTCCTTTGACTGGTGGACAAGGGATTTCAGGGCCATGACGTTCCAGGCGAACGCCTTGTTAAGCTCCCTGTCAGGGGTCCTTATGAGCTGCCTGGACGGGCCCGAGACTTTCACCTTCTCCTCAAGAAGGGATTTCCACCTGTTCATGGCAGAATCAAAGCCTTGCGAAACCTCTTCCAGCGACCTGGAAGAGCAAGAGAATATGAAAGGCACTTCGACCTCCTCCCCCGGCTCCATGTCAAAAGAGACCTCGTAATCGCCCGGAAGGAAGCACCTCTGGGGAGAGCCCGGATTATGCTCCTTGTAGGTGTTCTTTGGGTAAAACGCGATTGCTATCTTCCTGTCCATCCTCCCCACCCCGAAGCCCGTGAACCATGGCCTGGAGTCTGACTTCACAAGCACCCAGTTCCTCACCTCGCTGAATCCGGAATCGTACTCCCTGGCATGCCAGTCCTCGTTCTTCCTCCTCATATTGACAGCGGCCTCCAGCAGGACAGAGACCCTCCTCTTCGTGCCTATGTTCTTCACCTTCAGGATAGAGACGAGAACGCTTCCCGAGCCGGGCATGAACATGGTTTCAGAGATGTCAAAGCCGGACAGCTTGAACATATGGACAGCGCCCCACGGGTTGAGCGTGAAATCCGTGCAGTCATCCCAGGAAAGCCACTGGTCTGACCCGGAGCTTATCCTGTAGGCATAGTATTCCAGGTGCTTTATGGGAGGGCTCCAGAATCCGCACCACTTGGTCCGGAAGCCCGTGTCCGCATACCTGCAGAGGAAAGCCCTGCTTGTGGCAAGGATGTAGTGCCTTCCCTCCAAATCGCCCTTCCTGAAGGACCAGTCCAGCATATGTAATATTTGGGAAGGGGATAATAAAAGAGATTATGGACAGAAGGCGTCAGCGGACGCCTTCTACCTCAATTCCGCCTTCAGGCAAGCAATCCAGCCACCGACGCCTTCGAACAGAAATCATTTATTACCAGGCAGCAATACTATAATACATATGCAAAAGCGAAATGGAGAAAGAAGGCGCCTGAAAGAAAGAAGGCGTCAAGAGACGCCTTCCAGCCAAAAATCTGTTTTTCACATAGGAGACATCGCATGGGAATTCCCCCCTAACATAGTGGGGGGCCTGGGGACATACCAGGCTGAGCTTTACAGGAGGCTCGCAACGAAATTCCACATAACAGCCATACCCCTCATGAGGAACGGGGACAAGAAGGAGAAAGAGACAGTCAACGGGGTCGATGTCCACAGGATAAGGCAAAGACCCGAGCTCTTTGATGCATACAAGCTCATGCATAACGACGACTGGTACGTGGGCGGGAGCTATTTCGACTTCACAATCCAGTCGATAGAGATACTCTGCGGCATGGAGAGGCTCGACCTGATACATTCGCACGACTGGCTTGGCATGTGGGCAGGCCTTGTTGCCAGCAAGCATCTTGGCAAGCCCTGGGTCGTCAACATGCACTCGTGCGAGATAGGCAGGAACCCCAATCCCAACCAGTGGGTGGTGGAGATAGAGAGGCTCGGAGCGAGAGCGGACAAGGTCATAGCTGTAAGCAACGGGACAAAGGAAGAGCTCATAAGGATGGGATACTCCCCGGAGAAGATAGAGGTCATATACAACGGGATAGACCTGGTGAAATACGACCCTGAGAGGGCGGACGGGAAGAAGGTAAGGGAGAAGTATGGCCTGGGGGGAAAGAAGGTCATATTCTTTGTTGGAAGGCCTGTCAGGGAGAAGGGAATAGACACCCTTCTCAGGGCTTTTGACGAAGTCAAAAAGGAGGTCCAGGACGCGAAGCTCGTCCTCCTGAGCCAGGGAGACATACCCAACCTTTCCCCTGACGTGATGCACATAAACAGCTTCGTGCCCGAAGCCGAGAGGATGGACCTGATAAAGGCCTCGGACATATTCGTCGTGCCCTCTATTTATGAGCCTTTCGGCATAGTCGCGGTGGAGGGCCTTGCAATGGAAAAAGCGGTGATAGGATCAAGGACAGGCGGCATAAAGGAGATAATAGAGGACGGGAAGTCCGGCCTGCTTTTCGAGCCAGGGAACCACATGGAGCTTGCCGAGAAGATAAAGTTTATTTTGAAGAATGATGGAGAGAAGAGGAGAATGGAAGCCAATGCGCGCAAAAGGGCCGCTTATTTCTCCTGGGAGAAAAACGCCAGAAAGGTCGCCTCATTATACGGAAGCCTTCTTTCAAAATAGCGGTGGATTATGATAAAAAAAGTCCTGCTTTTGAGCAGGGAATTTGTTGACGGCGAAAGCACATCTGAGTATTCCAGAAGCCTTGCCAATTTCCTTTCAGAAAACGGGATAGAGGTTCATATAGTCTGCTTCGGAAACCCTGTTTCGGAGGAGAGCACAGGAAGAATTCATGTTCACAAAGTCCCCCTGCTCATCCACGGGGACAACCTTTTCAACTGGTCCATGCTCATGAACAACGAGCTCAAAAGGCGCAGCCGCGAGATATTCGATGGGATCGGCTTTGACATAATACACGGAAACGACTGGATTACTTCAACAGCAGCCATCTCCCTGGCAAAATTAACGGAAAAGCCCCTGATAGTCACAATCCATTCGACTGAGAAAGAACGCGGCTTCGGCACACCCCATTCCGGGATGATATCCGATCTGGAGTGGTGGCTCACATACGAGGCCGGCTGCGTGCTCGCGAACAA
>DATEYJ010000018.1:0-6045 GCA_035256265.1 archaeon | reverse complement strand
CAACCCCCAACTACAAGCTTGACACGGAGGTCAGGGAGAAGGACCTGAAAGGGAACCTCATCCTTATAGGCGGGCCGACTGCGAACATGATAACCAACAGGATAAATACCAAGCTTCCCGTTTCCATAGACCTCAGGCATGATGTCAAGATCTTTTCCAGCCTCTCCAGGAAATCCTATGCAGAGGACGAGAACGGGATGATTGTGGTGAAGGAAAACCCCTGGGATAAAGATTCCAAAATCCTTGTGGTCGCTGGGAAGCGCTTCCAGGGAACGCGCGCAGCCATAATCGCGCTCATAACCAAGTCCGAGAAGATATTCTCTGGCAACAAATATGACAAATCCGTCACCGCGAAAGTGGTCCGCGGGTATGACATGGACGGGGACGGCATAATAGACAGCGCCGAGATATTGGAGTAAATTACAATCCCAGAAGATCCCTGAGCTCGTACAAAGACTTTATTTTCAGGGAAGGTGTCTCCTTTATCAGGTCGTGCTCTCCCCTCTCTATGAGCACATCAAAGACACCGGCTGCTCTGGCTGCAAGGATGTCTTCATCGCCGTTGCCTACAAAAATCGCCTCTTTATTGCTTATGCCGAGAGTTTTCAGGCATTCCAGAATCCCGTGGGGATCGGGCTTCTCCTTTATCCCCTCGGAAATATGCGTTCTTATGACCGCATCAAAGCTGCCTTTCCCAAGAATTTCCGTAGCCAGAGAGATTGTATATCTTGGGGATCCTGTTACAATCCCTGTCTTGAGCCCCCTTCGCCTGATCTCTGATATAAAATCAGCGTCATGATACGCATTGGTGTGCTGCCTTCTCAGGTCAAGAACATCGTATTTTCTGTAAACCTTCCAGAAAATCTCCGGATCTTCTATTTTCAGGATTTTCTTGACCAGCTCCTCCCTCTTGTGGCTGAACCAGAAATTGCGAATCTCCTCATCAGAAACCTTTACCCCAAAATCCTGGAATGCCTGGCTCACTATTCTGCTTATGCAACCAAAAGTGGTGTGAATGAGCGTGCCTTCAAGGTCAAAAATCGCTGCCTTATATCCCATAGCAGTAATATTGCCTCCAGCTTATAAAAATTCCTTCTATACCAGATTGCATGGCTGAAGTCGTTATCCGTTACAAGGGAGGCAGGGACTGGGAAAGGAACAGAGAGATAATCCGCATTTCCGCGGATTATAATTATCAAGGCGTAGGCTCTGGAGGGGATTTCTGCATCATGGTGGGAGAAGAAGGGCTGGAAGAGTTCTGCAAAAAACTCAGGAAGCTGGGCTACGTAGAAAGCGTGAAGCTCAAATAGTTATTTTATGTCCACATACTCCGCACTGTTCCTCTCCCCGTCAAAAACCAGAAGTTTCTGGTTCGGCTTCCCAAAGCCAGTTATGAGCTTTATGGCCTCCAATGCCTGGAGCGAGCCTATGAATCCTGGGGCAGGGCCTAAGACAGGTATCTTCTCTTTTGGCTGAACCTTATTCCTAAAGAGTTTGCGCAGGTAGCTTGAGCCCGGAAGGAGCGTTACCTGCTGGCCTGAAAACCCATGAATTGAGCCGTGCACGAGCGGCTTTCGAAGCGATTCGCATGCATCGCTCAGAACAAGCCGTGTTTCAAGGTTGTCCAGGCAGTCCAGTATTACATCACAGTCTTTTATTAAGTGTTTTGAGTTTTCTTTCGTGAGCCTTTTCCTGACAGCCTCAATATTTATTTCAGGATTGAGTTTCAGAAGCCTCTCCTTCAGGCAGGAAACCTTGGGTTTTCCGAGGTCCTTCACGGAAAAGAACTGGCGGTTCAAGTTAGAGATTTCCACATTGTCATAATCCACAAGCCGCAAAAAGCCGGTCCCTGCCATTGCCAGATATTGCGCGGCTATTGAGCCCAGGCCCCCGCATCCTATCACAGCAACGCGGGACTTTGTGAGCTTCTGCTGGCCCGATTTCCCCAATATCAGAATCTGCCTTTCGAACCTAGACATTCAGCCACCGAGCTTTACTGAAAGGATTTTCAGTGAATCCTTTTCATGCAGCGTCTCCTGCTCCGTCACGACCCCGCCGTTCTTGGACACTATCACTGTCTGCGGGTTTATCCTGAGCTTCCTGAGGACGGATTCTATGGTCTGGTCTTTAGGGATTTCTATCATCCTGTGAGAATTCTCTTTCTCGAGGAAAACATTCACTTTCATAGGTGCTCCGTGGAGTTGAGGTAGTGGACTTTTAGAGGGAGGCCGCGCCTGAGCTCTATCATGTTAATGGCTGCGTTGTGCTGCTCAAGCTCGAGTATATTCTCCAGGGGTTTTTCCGACAGGATAGTTATGATAGTTCTTATGATGCCGCCGTGGGAAACGATGAGAATCGTTTCCTTTCCGTGCTTCCTTTTCAGGAATGCCAGGAATTTCCTCACGCGCTTGCTGACATCAACATAATTCTCCCCCTTGGGAGGCCTGAAAAGGTGGTAGGGAAGCCCTGACCCCTCCCTCAATTTCCTGTATTCCTCGCGGAACATTCCCTCTGTCTTCCCGAAGGATTTTTCCCTTATGAATTCCGAATATTCCACAGGCACATCGTGGAATTTCCTGATTTCTGCAGCGGTCTGCCTTGCACGCTTCATGTTGCTGCAATATATTATGTCAATAGGCTCGCTCTTCAGGCGCAGCGCAACCTTCCTTGCCTGTTCCTTGCCTTTTTTGTTTAGCGGGATGTCTGAACGGCCTTGGATGCGGTGGGTGACGTTCCACTCCGTCTCCCCGTGCCTGACAAGAATGAGCTTCATACCAAAATAAGGAGGTGCCTACTTAAAATGTTTTCCTCGTGGTGTATATCCTTATCGCAACGTTATCGAACAATTCATAACCGTGGTCTTCAAAAATATGCGGCAGCTTCTTTTGGGAACCCGGAGTCAGAAAATTCGCCTGATGAACAACTTCGGAATCCAATATATCCGAAATATCTTGCAGCAACGAGGATGCTGTTCTGATAAGCATCCTTGGAACTCCGCATCCTTGCTTATACGAGAAGAAGTCCTTGTCCGCATAGTGATATGTTTCCTGCTTTTTCTTCCACCCATTCCAAGGCCTGTATGGGTAAAGGGAATATTTTCCTAGAACATCTTTCCCTTCCATGACCCGTATTTTCAGGTCTGTAAATGATAGTTCCTTGGATTCGGTTATTACATGCATGCGGAGATTTTGGGATAAAGCTTTATATCACCACATCCCTCTCGAATTCCTGGAATTCCTTTTCTGTTATCTCTCCGCGCCTGAGCTTCCTCTTCATGAGGCCTGACATCTTCTTGTATGTGCTCTTGCACGTCCCGCAGCAGAACGCGTACACCCTGCCGGCGCTCCTGACCGTCATCCGCTTTCCCGTGAGCACGCCGCCGCACATCTTGCACACCCCGCATGAGAGGGCGTCCGCCGCGTTCCTTGCGGGATGCTGGTGACGGCAGATGAGGCATTTTTCAGACATCTTATCACCCCTTTAGTTTGATGAAATGAATCTGGGTTTAAAAGATGGCCATTGCCATCTTTCGTCATTTGCTTATCTTTTGGCTGGAAGGCGTCGCAATATCCATAGTCGCGACGCCTTCATTCTCTTCGCGGCTTGTATCTCTTCATGAGGAGGGAGTTAGAGACGACGGAGACAGAGCTGAAGGCCATGGTGCCGGCCGCTATCACGGGATTGAGGAGGAAGCCTGTGCTTACGAAAAGGGCTCCTGCGGCTATGGGTATGCCTGCGGTGTTGTAAATGAAGGCCCAGAACAGGTTCTGCTTTATCTTCTTTATGGTGTAGCCGCTCAGCTCTATGGCAGTCGCGACGTCCCTCACGTCGTTCTTTATGAGCACTATATCGCCAGTTTCTATGGCTATGTCAGTCCCCGAGCCTATGGCTATCCCTATGTCTGCCTGGGCAAGCGCGGGGGCGTCGTTTATCCCGTCGCCCACCATCGCGACCACCTTGCCCTTCTTTTGGAGATTCCTTATCTTGGCCTCCTTTTCCCCGGGAAGGACCTCTGCGATTACGTTGTCTATGCCCAGGCTTTTGGCCACAGCCTCTCCTGTCCTCCTGTTGTCCCCTGTAAGCATCACGACTTCCTTGCCCATCTTCTTCAGCCTTTGTATGGCCTCTTTTGCGTTCTCCTTCGGCGTGTCAGCGACCGCAATTATCCCTGCTATTCTCCTGTTGACCGAGATTATCACTGCAGTCTTGCCCTGGCTCTCTAGGACTGAGAGAGCTTTCTCTGCCTCCCTGGTCTGTATTCTGTTTTCCTGCATGAGAGCCCTGTTTCCCAGAAGTATCTTCTTCCCGGAATAGGAAACGGACACGCCCTTCCCGCTTATTGCCTTGAAACCCTTTGCGTCAGGGACGGCTATCTTCTCATGGTTGGCTTGCTTCATTATGGCGTCCGCAAGGGGATGCTCGGAGCCTTTTTCGGCTATGGCAGCTGTCCTCAGCAGGTCCTGCCTGCCTGTGCCGCCATAAGGGATTATGTCAGTCACCTCTGGCTTTCCTTTCGTGAGCGTCCCTGTCTTGTCAAAGACCACTGTGTTTACTTTGTGCGCGGTTTCCAGGGCCGCCCCGTTCTTTATGAGTATCCCGTTCTCGGCTCCCTTTCCAGTCCCGACCATTATCGCGGTTGGTGTGGCAAGGCCTAAAGCGCAGGGGCACGCGATTATCAGGACTGAGATGAACACAGTGAACGAGAAGAGGAAGGGCGTCATGGACACGTACATCTCCATGAAGGGGGAGCCTGCAAGCACGACAGGGCCAAGGAAATACCACAGGCAGAAGGAAGAGAGGGCTATCAGGATTACGGCTGGGACGAAATATGAGGAAACCCTGTCTGCGAACCTCTGTATGGGAGCTTTCGAACCCTGGGCCTCTTCCACCATCTTTATTATCTGGGAAAGGACGGTGTCCTTGCCCACCTTGGTGACCTTGAACCTTAGCATTCCGTTCTTGTTTATCGTGGCGCCAATCACCTGGCTGCCCTTCGTCTTCTCGACAGGTATGCTCTCTCCTGTGAGCATGGACTCGTCCACAGTTGAATGGCCGAAGACAACAGTCCCGTCGACAGGTATCTTCTCCCCGGGCTTCACTATGACTATGTCTCCTGCCTTCACATCCTCTATGGCTATCTCTATCTCCCTGCTTCCGCGGAGAATGCGCGCTTTCTTGGCCTGCAAGCCCATGAGCTTCTTTATTGCCTCGGAGGTGCGGCCTTTGGCAGTCATCTCGAATATCCTGCCGAGGAGGATGAGCGCTATTATGGCGCCGGCTGTGTCAAAATAAAGGGCAGGCATAGCGCCTTCCGGGACGAATATCACGGGAAAGAGTGCGACCGCCGCGCTGTAGAAATACGCGGCTGAAGTGCCCACGGCTATCAGGGTGTTCATATCGGCGGTTCTGTTCCTGGTTGCAGTAAGGAAACCGGAGTAGAACTGTGAGCCCACCCAGAACTGGACGGGCGTAGCTAAGGCCAGCAGCACGAGCGGGTTCTGAAGGAGAGCAGGTATCCAAGGGAACCATTCGGGGAACGCTCCTAGGAAAATCACGGATGTGAGGATGGCGCCCACGATGAACCTGGTCTTGAGCTTCTTCATCTCACCGTCCCTCTTCTGCTTCTCCCTGTCGTCTGTGTCCTCCAGTTCCACTCCGTAGCCCCTGGACCTTATGACGTCATGTATTTTCTCGAGGGACGTTTCAGAGGAATTGAAATCCACGTAAGCCTTCTCGGAACCGTAGTTCACGTTCGCGGACAGGACCCCTTTGCTCTTCTTCAGCGATTTCTCTATGTTAAGTGCACAGGATGCGCAGTGCATCCCTGTTACCTTTATGGCTGCGCTTTTCTTCTTCATAACACACCTGCCCTGTCAGCCGAGGCTGCTATCCACCGCATGTCCCTGAGCCGCCTCCGCATCCGCAGCCTCCTGAGCTTTTTGGCGCGGGAGCGCTGTTAAGGGCGGTCTGGACTTGCGTCTGGGAACTCAGGTCTATCTCGCTCTTCACTACGAACGAACCCGGTATCATGCCCATCCAGCAGCT
>DATEYJ010000017.1:0-8732 GCA_035256265.1 archaeon | reverse complement strand
ACCTGGGAGGGTTCTGGGCTTCCTGGCCAGAAGGCCCGGAAAGGCTGTCCACGAACCGCACGACCTTTGAGAGGTGGGTCTCCTCGTACCCTTCCTTCCACACGATCATCTCCACCATGTAGTCACCTGTCACGTTGGAGGTTATCCTGTTGGGGAAGTTCGTCTGGTATTCCGTCCCGTCCGGGAAGGTGAGCGTGGCGGAGTAGGATATCTCATTCACGGTGGAGTTATAGTCCAGGTAAGCGGACTCGTTCAGGAGGAAGATGTCCTTCCTGTTCACGCACTGCAGCTCTGCGCAAGACATCAAGGTGACGTTTATCCTCCCCCGGCTCTCCTGCCCGGCCGCGATGGCCACGATAATGACAGGCATGAGCAGGAGCGCTCCGAGAATCATAAAGGATTTTTTCATGCTCTAAATATGCGGGGAAGGGTTTTTAAAGGGGACGGAAAGGTTCGCTGTGACACGAACAGCTTAAAAATTTAACCTCCATATATCTTTTATGGAAAGGTTTCTTGTAAAGGTTGGAGGAGAATTATACATTCCTTGCAACCCCTGCTCCGCAAGCGCTGATCATTATGGAACTGATGATGTGGAGCCTGTTACTATTGAGGTGAATCCGAAAAGGCCTGCTTTCCGGTATCTGAGAAGGCTTCTCGGCAAAATGAAGAATATGGGAGACGAGGACTTTCCTACAGAGCGTACCAATCTACTTTATGAGAAGGAGGAGGACGAACTGGATTTGGATATCAACAGCTTGGCCGGCCGTTCAAACACATTTGATTTCTTCGTTAAAGGGGCAGGCCCCAAGCTGGAAAGGTTCCAGTATTGCGGGGATAAAAAGAAATCGGAGAAGATTTCTGTTGCCGGCAAGCCTCTAGGCAAGAAGCAGAAGGTTGGCAACGTTTTTGAGAATGCGAAAGAGATAGAGCTTGTTTATGTAGGCTCTCCTGGAGCAGAACTGACGAGCAAAGACGATTATTGGGTTGTATCGGACTGGTCGGAAATGCAAGAGGAAAAAGCCAAAAAAGAATTATCGGAAAAACTAGGCGGGTATTGCAAAGAAAACGAGGAGTTAAAGAAGCTCGATTCTTTTGAACTATCTGTTCTGCTTGCGGTCATATCATCCGAATATCCTGCACCTGTGGATGCACTTGAGGTAACGGAAAATGTAAAAGAAATGGGGTATGAATGCCCCTGTTCGTTTGAAGAGTATGATGATAAGGTAGATGAGATACAGCAAAAGCTGGAATATCTTGCTGAAAAGGGACTGCTGGAGAATGTGAATGGAGATTTTGTTCCACTAGAAAATTATAGGAAGCAGCAATTCGAGAACTCCCTACAGGACCTTTATTCCGGCTTGGGACATGTGGCCGAAAAGGATATCGTTTCCGCCGCAGCGCTGCTTTCCCTCACTGATGAGCCCGCCACATTTTCCGAAATAAAGGAGCATGTGGATAATCTGATAGTCGATGTCAGCGAACATATGCTGGAGAGAAGGCTAAAGGGCCTTGCTGATGAAGGAATCGTAAAGGAATCCCACGGCCTGTTCGATGTCAGACCCGAATACCTTAAAATGGACAATCCCGATCAGCTGAGCTTCAGATTCTGATTTACGGCAAAGAACCAATTTAAACCATTCCCATATTATGTTCTTAGTGAGCAGGATGGAGCCGAAGCTGAAAGGAAACCGCTGGGAGAAGGAATTCGAGGAGGAGATAAGGCAGAGATGGAGGAAGGAGCGCACGTTCGCATTCCATCCCGAGAGCAGGAAGCCCATATTCTCCATAGACACGCCTCCCCCTTACGTGAACTCTCCGATACACATGGGTCATGCTGCCACCTACACCATAATGGATTTCATAGCGAGGTTCAAGAGGATGTGCGGCCACAACGTGCTTTTCCCCCTGGGGCTGGACAGGAACGGCCTGCCCATAGAGGTCGCCACGGAGAAAAAGTTCGGAATCTCCATAAAGGAGACCCCGCGCGAGAAGTTCATATGGAGCTGCAAGAAGCTCCTCGAGGAATCCAGCATGGAGAGCCTGGAGTCATTCTACAAGCTCGGCCACTCCTACAACTCCTGGAAGCCCGGGGACAAGCTCGGGGACATGTACTATACGGATTCCTATGAATACAGGGCCCTCACACAGGCGACTTTCATAGACCTCTGGAAGAAGGGCATGATCTACGTGGACGACAGGACGAACAACTACTGCCCCAAGTGCCAGACCACTCTGGCGGACGCGGAGATAGAATACAAGGACATGCAGTCAGAATTCATCTATGTGAAATGGAAGATCAAGGAGACCGGGGAGGATGTGGCCATAGGCACCACTAGGCCCGAGCTCCTCTGCACATGCGGGATGGTGGTGTATAATCCCAAGGACGAGAGGTACAAGCATCTCAAGGGGAAGACTGCGCTGGTTCCAGTCTACGGGAAGGAGGTCCCCATAAGGCCCCATCCCTACGCCAAGAAGGAGACAGGGACAGGGCTCATGATGATGTGCTCCTTCGGGGATTACACGGACGTGAGGTTCTTCAGGGAGATGAACATCGAGCCTGTATTTGCCATAACCATGGACGGCAGGATGAATGAGAATGCGGGCTTCCTAAAAGGCATGAAAATCCAGGAAGCGAGGGAGCGCATGATAAAGGAGCTCGAGTCAAAAGGGCTGATTGAGAAGAGAGAGAAGACAGTGCACAGGACCCCGATATGCGAGAGGAGCAAAACCCCCATAGAGTTCATAGCCATGCCCGAGTACTACCTGAAGCAGCTGGAGCTGAAAGGGGAGCTAAGGAAGAACGTGGTCGACAAGACCAGGTTCTTCTCGCCTAAGTCTAAGCAGCTGCTTCTGGACTGGATGGATTCCCTCACCATGGACTGGGCGATATCCAGGAGGAGATATTATGCGACTGAGATCCCGCTCTGGTACTGCAAGTGCGGGGAGGTGATAGTCCCGCCTAAAGGCAAGTATTACAGACCATGGAAGGAGTCGCCTCCGCTGAAGAGATGCCCCAAATGCAGGGGGAGGGAATTCAGGGGAGAGGAGCGCGTGTTCGACACGTGGTTCGATTCCTCCATATCACCCCTTCACATACTCGGATACGGGAAAGAGGGTCGCTTCTTCCAGAAGGCCTACCCTTGCTCCCTCAGGCCGCAGGGCAAGGAGATAGTGAGGACATGGCTTTATTACACCCTCCTCAGATGCTACCAGCTCACGAAGAAGCCTGCCTTCCAGAACGTGTGGATACACTTCCACATACTGGATGAGAAGGGCATAAAGATGAGCAAGTCCCTCGGGAACGTGATAGACCCGCAGGACGTGATAGAGAGGTTCGGGGCGGAGCCCTTCCGCGCATGGTGCAGCCTGGAAGGGAACATAACCACCTCTGACCTGAAATGCTCATATGAAAGGATAGAGGGAGGGCTGAAGTTCCTTACCAAGCTCTGGAACGTCGCCCGCTTTATCTCCATGTTCGAGCCTGTCAGGGAGGAAGAAGCGAGACTTACGGAGCTTGACAAGCTCATCCTTTCCGAGCTTTCCAGGCTCATAGAATACTCGAGGAAGCATTACGAGGGCTTTGATTTCCACAAGCCCTCCGCAAGGATGAAGAATTTCATATGGGAGGCCTTCGCCTCGAATTACATGGAGCTCGTGAAGAACAGGGCATATAACCAGCAGGGCCTGTTCTCGAGGGAGGAGCAGAACGGGGCGATTTATACCCTGCACAAGGTGCTTGACGGCATCCTCATTTCCATGCATCCCATAATCCCGTTCATAACCCACAGGATATACAGGGACATGAGGGGGAAGGACATAGAGGCCGAGAGGTTTCCCGAACCGGAAAAGAGGTTCAGGACGGCCTTCTCCCTGAAGGAGCTGCTCGAGCTGAACGGGAGCATATGGAAGGCCAAGAAGGACAGGGGCCTCTCCCTCAAGACCGAGATAAGGGAGGCCGTTCTTCCCAGCAAATTCAAGCCCATAGAGAAGGACATCAAGCTCTCCCACTCCATAAAGGAGCTAAAATGGGGGGAGAAGCTCAGCATAACGATTTAAATTCTTAGATTGAGGGTGTCCGCAGACACCTTCCTTCCAGAAGGTGGGCATTTTTGTGGGAATCTTTATATATCCTATTCCCAATTTACACTCAGGGGTTGGGTAGAAACATGCCGCTTAACAAGCTGAAGTTTCTTGACAGCGAGCTCAAGAGGATAGACTCAGAATACGTGAACTTGAAAGTTCCCGAGGACTCGGAGCACGCGAAAGAGATAAGGGACATGAAGAAAGAGGGGATATCCCTCGAGGACGTAAAGTCAGCTGACTGAACGATGGAAAGAAGGCGTCTGCTGACGCCTTCATGCAAGGGACGAAAGCAAAGAGCTTCTTTTAAAAGAGAGAGAGAAATATAATCCATGCTAGAGGTTGTTTTTCTAGGGACAGGCTCGGGGATACCCAGCAAGAAGAGGAATCCGGCTGCCATATGGCTCCAGTACGAGGCCGAGTGCATGCTCTGGGACTGCGGGGAAGGCACGCAGCGCCAGCTCATGAACGGCGGCCTGAACTTCATGAAGATAAACAGGATATTCATAACCCACTGGCATGCGGACCACTGGGCGGGCCTCATAGGGCTCATGCAGACCATGAACTTGGAGAAGCGGAAACGGGCGCTGGAGATATACGGCCCAGAGGCGGAACGCTTTGTCGGGGACATACTAGACCTGGACTACTGGGGGCCGAGGTTCCGCGTGATAGGAAGGAACGTCCCTTTCGAGGGGAGCGAGCCTGTGCAGATTCTTAAAGAAGACAGGTTCAGGATATTCTCGATTCCCGTGGAGCACACGGTCCCGGCCGTGGCTTATGCCTTCCAGGAGGAGGATTCCTGGAACGTGGACATAGGGAAGGCCGAGTCCCTCTATGGACTGAAGCAGGGTCCCCTTGTGGGGAAGCTGAAAGAGAAAGGCACCCTGGACTACAAGGGCAAGAAGATAAGCCTGGAGGAGGTCGGGATGCACAGGCCGGGAATAAAGGCCGTCTACTCAGGAGACACGAAGCCGTGCAAGAACCTTGTGACCCTGGCAAAGGACGCGGACCTGCTCATATGCGACGCCACCTTCGCGGAGGAGATGGACACGAAGATGCACACAGGCGCGAAGGAGGCGGCGATGATGGCAAAGAAGGCCGGGGTCAGGCAGCTCGCGCTCACCCACTTCTCGCGCAGGTACCAGGACATAAGGGAACTCGAGCAGGAGGCCAAGAAGGTCTTCCCCAACACCATAATGGCGGAGGACTTCATGAGGCTGAAGGTGAAGAAATAGATTCCGGAAAGAAGGCGTCAATGGCTTGAAGGCGACCGATGTCGCCTTCTCTTTGTGACAACTTCAATCCACTCGCGAAAACTTTATATACCACTAATCACCACTAAATGATAACTATTGTGATTAAATGAATCAGAAGAAAATAATCCACAACAAAGAGATATTCAACAGGATGTACAGGGCATTATCCAAGGGTCACACCAATGAGCGCCTCGATTATGAGGTAGGAAAGGATTACAAGGAAGCAAAGTTCAGAAAGATTAATGGCGAGGAAATAACCATCAGATACGAAAAGAAGTGACGCTTATGGGGACAGAAATTATACCATTAAAAAGCCTCCAAGAATATAAGGATAAATGCGCAGAATAAAACCCTTGAAAAGACTTTAGTGCAATTCACTCCAGAATGATGTGTGATAACATGGGCAACTACAGCTACATAACCAACCGCACCCTGCGGAACATGGCAGGGGAGGAGAAGGGCAGGATAGCCGTGAGGGTCAGGACTGGCTCCATGACAGCGGAATACAATTATTCATGCCCGGAGTGCGGGGACTCGCGCGACGGGAGCCAGGAGTTCAGGAGGCCCATAATGGTGAAGTGCCAGAAGTGCGGATACCTCATGAAGCTCCCCAAGCTCAAGGATGAGCTCAAGAAGGAGAAGAGATTAAGGAAATGACGACTTGAATAAATCTGTCCAGGTCGTTTGTCTAAAGGTCGAGAGACGGCCTGATTCCTTTTTCTGCGGATTCCAAACCATTTGTGAAATTCTTTATTACCCCAAATTCCCAATAATTAACCATGAAGAGAATCCCCGTTATCCCCGTGCCCATGGAGAAGGCGTTGGGAGCGACCAAGCACCTCCTGAACTGGGGGGAATTCTTCTCGAACCTCTTCCCGGGGCTGGCCTTCGAGCTCGAGCAGTCGGAGTTCAAGTTCGAGCCGAGGGAGTGGGTGGCGCTCGCGCTATTCACAGGGATGTTCTACTTTTCCATCCTCTTCACAGGGCTCTTCACGGTCCTGATCTCCATAAGGATCGAGTTCACCAGGATGGTCCTGGTGACACTCGGGGCCAGCTCCGTGTTAGCCCTGGTGGGCTTCATGTACGTGATATTCTACCCCAAGCTCTACGTGAACAGGAAGATAAACCAGATAGAGAAGAACCTGCCCTATGCCCTGCACCACCTCCTCATAGAGGTGAGGTCAGGCATTCCTCTCTTCAATGCGCTCGTCTCCATATCCCAGAGCAGGTACGGCATCCTTTCCGAGGAGATAAAGAAGGCGGTGGATGACATAAGCACGGGGAAGAGCGAGATAGGGAGCCTGGAGCTGCTGGCCAGGAGGAACCCCTCGCTTTATTTCCGTCGCGTGTTGTGGCAGATAGTGAACTCCCTGAAATCCGGGGCGGACATAGGGAACACCATAAAGCAGATAGTGGACAACCTGGCGGAGGAGCAGAGGGTCGCCATAAAGAAGTACGGCTCCCAGCTCAACCCGCTCACGCTCATGTACATGATCTTCGCTGTGATATTCCCCACCCTCGGGATAACGTTCATTCTCGTGCTATCCTCCTTCGTGGGGATAGGGATTGACCTGCAGATTGTGTTGATAGGGATAATACTGTTCCTTCTCCTGTTCCAGTTCATGATAATAGGCCTGATAAAGAGCAAGAGGCCGGTGGGCGTATGAGATTCAGCCGATGGAAGGAGGCCGCTTTCATACTCGCAGGCGCAGCCATAATAGCATTCAATTTCCTTTTCGTGGGGGACATAGCTCCTGCCATCTTCCCCATAGTGAACGTCATCGGGGCCCTGACAGCTGCCGTGCCCCCCGTCCTCGTGTTCTACACGAGATACAAGACGGACAGGGAGATAGAGCAGCAGTTCATAGTGTTCATCCGCGACCTGAGCAGTTCCATAAACTCCGGGATGACCCTTCCGCTCGCACTCAGCCACTGCTCGAAGAATGACTATATGGCCCTCAGCCCCTACGTGAATGACATGGCTGCGCAGGTGGACTGGGGGATACCCTTCAATAAGGCCCTCGGGACCTTCTCGAAAAGGGTGGGCTCGGTCTCGGTCAGGCGGTCTGTCACGACCATAGTGGAGACCTACAAGGCCGGGGGTAAGATATCGGGCACGCTCGAAGCGATAAACAGGTCGCTGGTGACCATAGAGAAGATAAAGAGAGAACGCTCCTCTTCCGTGCATTCTGAGGTGGTCACGTCCTACATGATATTCTACGTCTTCATATTCATCCTCGTGATACTGCAGAGCTTCCTCATACCCGCCCTCATACAGAGGCCCTCCTCCGGCGCGGCCCTGTCCGTCATGGAGGCCCCAGAAACCCTGATGTCCAGCCAGGAGTATGCGGACCTGTTCAGCATATTCATAGTGATGCAGGGATTCTTCGCGGGGCTGGCAACGGGAAAGATGGCCGAGGGCTCGCTCGCGAGCGGGCTCAAGCATTCCATCGTGCTCATAGTCTCAGGCTACCTCACCTTCTCCATGCTCGCCCAGTTCCAGTTCGGGTTCTGAGACCGAAGGCGCCTTCTTGCCTGAAGGTGTGTTATGGCCCGAAGGCGTCGTCTTGCGTGAAGGCGTCTCTTGACGCCTTCCTTCTTTTTGTCGCCTTCCAACTTACACTCACCTTCCAGCCAGTGGACGCCTTCAGCCCGAGAATCGAATGTTTATAAGCAGGCGAAAACAATAAAATAAAAGATATCATGGAAAGGATGAAAGGGATATCGCCACTTATTGCCGTGATAATGCTCATAGCGTTCACCATGATAATAGCCGGGATACTGGCGACATGGACGACTAATTTTGCCCAGAGGCAGCGGGTCCAGATAGAGTTCTGCTCAGAGGCTGGCGCTTATATCCAGGGCGGCACATACGACCCGGCAGGCGGAGGCACCTTAAACCTCATAATATTCAACAACGGCAAGGTTCCGCTCAGCTTCATAGGGATTCTCACATACAGGAACGGCAGTGTGGTAAGGTACCCGACCGCGCTTGACAACGTCACGGAAGGGAACATAAAGACCTTCACCATGACAGGCGTGAGCTCGGACCTTGAGCAGGCGACAATCCAGTCAAAGGAGTGCCAGGGAGTGCAGGACCTGCTCTACTACTACAACATCAGGGGCCTGGGCTGATACAGGGTTTCTTCCTTCTAGAAAACATCTTCCCTCCAACAGTGGTTTATTTACCAGCCCGGCCATAATAATATACATATGTACAGGCTCATGCCCCGGGGGTACAAAGGAAAGATAGAGGAGCTCATCATATTCTCCGGGAACAGGAAGACTGCCAGCCATTTCTTCAGCACCTCCCTGATAATGAGCCTCTGCGCAGGCCTCGTGATGGGGATAATAGTAAGGGACTACTTCTTCTACATCTTTGCCATTGTCTTCGTG
>DATEYJ010000016.1:0-3086 GCA_035256265.1 archaeon | reverse complement strand
ATCTCACTTCTTCCTTTACTTCACTTTGGCTGCTTTTGCCTGCTTCAGTTTATGCTTAAGCTTTTGTTTCTCGCCGCTTTTCAGCCTTGCGGCAGGCTTTTTGGCCGCAGGAATAATTTCCTTTTCTGTAGGAGCCTCTCCGGTCGCCTTCCTTATGTAAATCTCCCGGAAGAGCTCCTCCTGCCTGCAATGGACCTTCTTGTCATGGTCCAGGTGTATGAGCGGGACGAACGTGCTCAGAATCTCATCCCTGCTCTTCACGTTCACAAGCTCGGAGAACTCTATCTCCTCGTCCTTGAGCCTCTCCAAGAGGGAGTCTATGCGTTTGTAGAGCATGGCTATCCTCTCTGTTATGTTCTCCTCATTTATGACTATCTGCTCCCTCCTCCTCTGGCTCCTTTCGCTCCGCCGCTCGTCCGTGCGCAGGGCGTTCCTCAGGGCCGCTATAAGCTCGGAGGCCACTATCTTCCGGACAGGCTGCCTCCTGGAAGGCACGTTCAGGCTCGCGAGCGCGAGGTTTATCTCCCCGTTCGCAGTCTGGGGGATCTGATCTGCCATGGGGTCTCCCGCATCTTCCAGCAGGGGCTCCTCCGGCTCAGGCTGGGCAAGGCCCTTCAGGTACTCTATGTGGTCTGACTTCATCCTCAGCAGCACGGCCGCTATCACCACGTACTTGGCAGGTATCTTGAAGTCCAACTCCTTCATCCTGCCCACATAAGCCAAAAAGGAGCGGGAGAGCAGGCTCAGGTCCAGGTTCCAGGGGTTCATCCCCTCCCAGGCTATTATCTTGTATATTATCTGCTCCCAGGAGTACTCGGACGTTATGAGCTGCATGATATCTTTTTCGTCCATAAAACCAACGCCTAAACCGCACCCGGCCTAAGAAATAATATGGGGGAGAATGCTTTTATAGGTGGATGTATTATCTAAGTCCTAAACAGTCTGTTCGGGATAAACATGCTCCATTTTGTTTTGCGCATGGTTCTGTACCAGCTGGGCAACCCCCTGTGCCAGGGTTAGTATTTGATGTTCCACCACATTCAGCGCTTGCGCAATCGCTTGTGAAAAAATCATGACAGCTTTTTGGCTGTGATTCTCCTTGTATTTTAGATGGAACATTCCATGTAGGTGGCACGCCTCCCAGCTTGCATGTTATCGAACATTGTGTTGCACACTGGGTTCTGAAACTAGTCAGAGTACCTACAGTTCCCACTCCGCCGCCGAAAATCGTCAGCAGAACAAGCGCTGCCACAAGGATAACAACGGCGGTAACCACAATAAGTATGGTTGTGGAAAGGGCCTTCATAGGATATATTTAGTTTTGGAATCTTATAAATCGTTTGAATTAGAAATTACCCCCTGTTGGACATCCCTTGGCGACATGGGTGCAATCATTGCAAGTAATTGTTTGAGCACAGCTTTGGGGATTTCCTCCTGCTATTCTTACTGTAGGTGAATTCCATGTTGCGGGAGGCCATGCAGTACCGCCACTGGCTGAACAGGATATTTGGGCGCTACTTAAGCACAAACTCTGTGCTTGTGTAATTGTCGCCACGTTCTGTATCCCCGAACCAAAAATCGTCAGCATGACAAGCGCCGCAACCAGAATCACGACAGCCGTGACCACAATCAGGATGGTAGTTGACAGTCCCTTCATGCATATAATATGGGGCCGGGCATTTAAAAACCCCTATGATTTGATTGGCGGTCGGCTTTCACAATAAATAGCAGCCAAGACATAATCTATATATGGTTTCCATAGACTCCGTCTCCTTCGGGGAGGCCAAAGTGGACGGGAAGGTATACTATTCTGACGTTATCGTGTGGTGGGACGGGCATGTGGAGCTTGTAAGCAAGAGTCACCAGTTCGGGATGAGCGAGATACTCAACCTCCTCAGGAGGAAGCCTGAGGCTGTCGTGATTGGGACAGGGCTTGAGCAGTGTGTGGAGGTGCTGGAGGAGGTGGAGCAGGAGATGGAGAACCGCAGGGTCCTGCTCTTCGTGGAGAAGACCCCCAACGCGCTCGAGGTCTTCAATGCCCTCATAAGCGAGGGCAAGAAGACTGTGGCGTTCCTGCATGTCACGTTTTGATGGAATGAAGTCGGATATATGTATGTTATGAATCCGCCTTCCAAGAGAGTGGCGTATGATATGGGTTCTCAGGCTCGGCCACAGGATAGAGAGGGACAAGAGGCTGAGCACGCACTGCGGGCTTGTGGCAAGGGCTTTTGGCGCTGAGAAGCTTATTTATACCGGCCAGAAGGACTCCGGGCTTGAGGAATCCATAAAATCCGTAACCAGGGAATGGGGAGGACCCTTCAGGATAGAATATGCGGAAAGCGTTGGGAAAATACTGAGAGGCTGGAAAGGCAAGACTGTTCACCTCACTGTTTATGGAATGCCCCTACAGGAGAGAATAAAGGAGATTAGGAAGGAGAAGGATCTCCTGGTGATAGTGGGAGGGGAGAAGGTCCCCCCGGAGATTTACCAGCAGGCCACGTGGAACATACAGGTCACCGGGCAGCCGCATTCTGAAGTGGCGGCCCTCAGCGTTTTCCTGCACGAGTATTTCCGGGGGAGGGAGTTGGGAAAGAGGTTCCGGAAGGCCGGGAAGGTTGTGGTCCCGCAGGAAAGAGGGAAGAAAGTGATTGGTCAGACCCATAAAGATCAAACTTTATGAACCAAATTCCCTGGTCGTAGTCGAATTCTTCTCTGTCATTCCCCCAGATAAGTCTGAGATCCTTTCCGAGAAGAAACTTCCTGTCTCCCTTTTCATAAACCTTGACCCCAAAAGCGTTTTTTGTATTGACGAATTTCTTTTTCTCTAGCAGACTGCATACCTCACTCTGCTTTTCATTTAAGTCTATGAAAGAATCATAGCTCATTTCCTCAATATTTTTCCCGTATATAAAAATAATGTTTTTTTCTCCGAGAATAATTTTCTTTTTACCGTTGGTAGCGATTGTGGCATCTTCCATTCTTAGTCCAGAATTCTCTATATAGTCATAGGCCTTTTTGTATTTAGGATTCAAAATAGGATTCAAAATCTTCTTTATAATTGACATATTCCCACCGAAGCATCATAA
>DATEYJ010000015.1:0-10206 GCA_035256265.1 archaeon | reverse complement strand
ACAGATTATGAATGCAAGCATGAAGCCATAATTCCATGCTGCGGGAATGGGGAATGCGAGGAGACAGAGAGCTGGTCTGCCTGCCAGGAGGATTGCGAATGCGCTCTGGATTGCGGACCATGCGAAATCCCGGACAACGAGACATGCTCCTGCATTCCGAAGACAGCGTGCGTCCAGGACGGCTGCTGCCCTGGAAACTGCACATACCTAGAAGACTCTGACTGCCCAAGACCGAGCGTGGTCTTCTCGGAAATCTACTACAATCCACAGGGCAGCGATGACGACCATGAGTGGATTGAAATTTACAACAACGGCTCCACAGACGTGAGCGTTTCAGGATGGAAGCTTGAGGAAGGCGGGACACAGCATGGGATAACGCCAATAAATGCGGATACGCTGGCCGGAGGCTCGTACGCTGTGATAGCGGAAAACATAACCCAGTTTGCCATTGATTATCCGGAATATTCTGGAACGCTTCTTGATTCCTCATTCTCGCTCAGCAATACAGGAGAGCCTCTTGCACTAAGGGCAGGGAAGGACGGGTATATAGTAGACGCTCTTTTCTATAATAGCATATGGGGAGGAAACGGATTCTCCATCGAAAAGATAGACCTCAACGGCCCGAACGCGCAGGAGAACTGGAACGAAAGCACTCAAGGTAAAGGAACTCCCGGATACAAGAACAGCATTTCTTGAAAGAAGGCGTCATAAGAGAAAGAAGTCGGCCGCAGCCGACTTCCAGCCAACGACGCCTTCATTCCACATTCTAGTCGGTGCAGTCCTCGCACAGCCAGCTGCCGGCCACGTTCGTGAGCGAGTCCGAATATTCCCCACACTCCTCGCAGATTCCTGATATCGTGCGCTCTGGCCTTGCCACAGACTCCACTCTCATCTTCAGCTTCTCCGAGAGTATGTCCAGAAGCTCAGGTGAAACAAGTAGAATCTCCTTATCTGAGACTATCCCTATGAGCTTCCCGTTTTTCACAACAGGCACCCTCTTTATCCCGTTCTTTATCATCTTCTTCGTGACTTCGGTTATCGTTTCTTCGGGAGAAGCAGTCACAAATTTCTTCCTTACGGGGATGTCCCTTATCTTCACAACATTCGGGTTTCTGTTGCCTGCGACAATACCCACTATGTCATCGTCGGTCACGATACCGACAGGCTTCCCGGACTTGATTACTATTATGGAGCCAACCCTGTTGTTTGTCATCATCTTTGCCGCATGGGTTATGCTGACCCCGGGATCGGCTGTTATTACCCTCGTTTTCATTATGTTCTTGACCTTGATCATAGGCATCTAATGATATTTGATTTCAACTCTTAAAAGACAAAAGGAGACCGATATTTTTGAGGAATACGAATAATTTGCAATTAGTTGCAATAATTTTTTTAAATAGATTGCAATAATTAAGTAATATGACAGGGATGAAGTTGAGAGATTCAGTGCTGACCATTATACAGAAAAACTGGCCTATACACGTCCGGGAGACAATATTCCTCCTTGACTGGGACCCCCAGGACATAACAAACGTTTCAAAGGTAAGATACCACTTCAAAAATCTTGAGGCGTCAGGCAAGATAAGGACAAAGAAAATAGGCAGGGCTCTTGTTGCATGGCCAATCGGCATAGAAAGGATGAGGGTCGTGTACGACATGTTCAAGGATTAGCATGGGAAGGAACGAAGAGATAAGGGCGGTCCTTGAGGACCTCCTGAAGTTGGAAGACGTGCAGGCATGCCTTTTGACAGGCCGCCAGACAGGAACAATCACTCCTGGAAGCGGCACGAAACTGAAGAACCTTGTCCTCTGGAAGCTTATAATGGACAGCTCGCACAAGTTCTTCCCGGTCATAGAGGATTTCTACGCTTACGGGCTGAAAAGCCTTTACTTCGAGCTTGGGGACTATGAGGTCATAATGGCATTCATAGACAAGTTCACAGCCTTGCTTGTGGTGATACCGTTTCTAGTTAACAGAGGACTCGTGGAAGTGGAGATAGAAAACAGCAAGATGGCGATAAAGGAAATCATAGGTAGGCAGAAATGAAGGATCTGAAGGTATGCGTGGCAACAAGCAGGCAGTGGAAGGGAATGGAGGCAGCGGCCGAGCTTTGGTCGAAAATAAAGAAGGTGACCGCCAACCCGAAATTCATACTGATTTTTGCGACAATAGACTACAAGGACGAGTTTAAAGATATCCTCTCGCATTTGACATTGGAATTCAAAAACACCCCTCTGGTCGGCGGCACAGTAGCAGGATTCGTAAACCAGGATGGATGCTTCACACGCGGGGTAACACTGCTCGCTGTAGACTATCCGAACATGGACGTCGCAGTCGGGATAGGCAAAAACACAAAGAGGAACCCGGAAAAGGCGGGCTCAGAATGCGCAAAGCAGGTTAAAGAAGGACTGAAAAGCAGCAAATGGAAAAACGGCTTCCTCTTCAGCTTTATCTCAGGACTGGAAATACCCAGGATGCCCGGCATGGGAGGCGGGGTGATAAAATCAGGAACTGTTTCAAAGCTTGTCAAAGGGAGCATGGGAATAACACAGTTCCTCATGCAGAAAAGCGTCGGCAGGGAAGAGGATGTCCTGGACCAGATAACCAAGTCCTTCCCGGAATTTGGAATGATACACGGTTCAACCATAGACAACGTGAAGATGGGCAAGAACTACCAGTTTTGCGGGACAGATGTTCTGACGAATTCTGCAGTGTGCCTCGGGATAAAGACAGACCTGAATTTCGACTCCGAGTTCGGCAGCGGAGCGATATCCAAGACGAAGTTCGACATAACGGAAATTAGCAAAAACAACCAGATAGTGAGCAGGATAAACGGCCAGCCGGCCACGAGCGAATTCTCCAGGCTGCTTAAAAAGCCGGAAGAGCTGCTGTTTGATGAGAAATATTACATAAAGAGGTTCCCCTATTTTCCATGCGGGATGTTTCAGGGAGACAAGCTGCTTCTAAGAGCCTTCGGTTTGGTGATGAGCGATTCCATGCTCTCCATGTCCAAGCTGCACAAAGGAGACACATTCACAGTCTCCATCACAGGGAAAGGTATGATAGAGGCTGTCAAGGATGCGCTGTCTTCAATCAAGAAACCGCCCGAATTCGGCTTCGCGGCGGAATGCGCAATAAGACTCATGACTCTGGGCTCTAATATCGACAAGGTCAGGGAAAGCATGAAGGCCTTCTTCAAGGAAAAGCCCTTTTTGATAATCTATGTCTCTGGCGAAGGGGTTAAAAAACCTAATCATGATTATTACTACATGAATGAATCCTTTGCAGCGACTCTTTTCAGGAGGTAAGAAGATGGAATGGGAAATTGATAATCTGTTGAAGTATCCAGAACCCTTTAAGATGCCTGAGCATCAGGCAGCGGAATTGAAGTTCAAAGCGTTCATTCAAATATTTGAGCACCACTACAAGAATTGTGAGGAGTACAGGAAATATTGTGAGCTTTACGACCTCAAACCGCATGACATAAAAACGCTAGATGACCTTGTAAAGATACAGCCAATACCATCAGACGCTTTCAGGGGCACTGAAAAAATAATAAGCAGCGTGCCGCAAGACAAGATAGTCATGGTGGCCACGACGAGTTCCACGACATCAAAAAGCCCTTGCAGGTACCCGCTGGACGCTGATACATTAAGGAGAACCTCTATGACAGGCATACATTTTCTCACTGATGTCGGTGTGAAGGACGGTTTTGTGTGCATGCTCACCCCATCGCCGGACGAGTCCGATACCGGTCTTGTGAGAGGAATGAGCCATGTCCTAAAAGAAGGTCTCAAATTCGGCGACAACATAATGTATGCCGTCAAGCATGGAAAAATGGAAACAGAAGCAGCACTCAATGCCATAACAAGCACACACCACAGGCCTGTCCATCTGTATGGTCCACCTTTTGCATACATGCATCTCGTGGATTACATAGAAAGGCACGGAATTGAAGTAAAGCTTGACAAGGACAGCAGGCTCTTAATAACAGGCGGCTGGAAGACCGTGGCGGGAGAGATAACCAAGCAGGAGCTGAATGAGAAGCTTGCAAAGGCCTTCCATATCAAGGAGGACCAGGTGCGCGACGGCCTGGGGCTTACAGATATCTACACGATGATAATGGAATGCGAGCATCACAACAAGCACGTCCCTCCGTGGATACATGTCTCTGCCCGAGACCCTGCTGACATGAACACGGAAATCGGCGAGGGCGAGGAAGGCATACTCGTGCTTATGTCCAGCTTTATAACATCATTTCCGGCAATCGTGGCGACAGGAGACATGGGTGCAGTATGGAATAGAAGAGAATGCGAATGTGGCAGAAAAGGACAGATAGTCGAGCACCGCGGAAGGGGAAGCAAGCTCGGCGCAAGGGGCTGCGCAATAAGACTGGAGCAGTTCATGGAAATTATAACAAGGAAGTGATGACATGGAAAAAGTCCCTTTTGTAATATGCGGTGAACAGAAGACAGGCGAGCATCAAGTCTTGGAGTTCGGCCCCAAGGAAAAAAGAACAAAAATCTGCCTGCCAGAGATAACCGAGAACGATATACTCCAGATTAGCAGAAGTGACATGCTAGCCATGCACGAGCTCAGCATAGACGAAATCATAAATTTTTATTCAAAGGTCGGCAAACTCTGGGGATCAACAACATATGAGAAAAGAGAGGAGCTAGTTGACCTTACATGCGCGGTTACAGGCTATTCCAAGGAGATGGTGGAGCTCGGGATGAAGCAGATATGCGGTATCCTAACCAAAGAATACCTTGAAGCAACTGTTCAGAGCGACCTTGGTGACAAGCGCCTGCTGGATGAATGGATTACCAGGGCCGAATCCTCCGTGCACTGCCAGCCCAGAGGGAAGATGCTGCATATACTTGCAGGCAATGTCCCTGCCGTGGCAATAACGAGCATACTGAGAGGCAGCCTAACGAAGAACGTCAACATCATAAAGATGTCCAACAGGGATGTCATCACCCCATCTTACTTTGTACAGGCATTCCATGATATCGATCCAGAACACCCGATAACAAAATCCACGTCTGTGCTCTACTGGCCACACACCAACCTCGAGATATTCAGAAAAATAATACCTTTCGTAAACGTGGTGTCCGTATGGGGAGGGCAAGATACAATAGAGGAGACGAGGAGGAATACCCCGCAAGGCGTGGAACTTCTCGAGTTCGGCCCGAGGAGGGGCATACATCTTATCGGAAGGGAAATATTCCACGATTTGGATAAGGCCACGATAAACGCAGCGCATGACCTGACGCTTTTTGACCAGGAATGCTGCTTCAGTCCGCAAATGACTTTTGTCGAAGGCGACGTTGAGAAATATGCAGAGTCTCTTGCCAAGAGCCTTGAGGAGGAGAACACGAGGCTGCCAAAGGGATACGCTGACCCCAAGTTCCATGCAAACATAACCAATGCCAGGATGTATTCCAAGTTCAGGGGGCACAAGGTTCACACTTCTTCAAGGACAGAATGGACAATTATCGTGGCGCAATCAATAGAGGATTTGCCAACTCATCCTCTCGGAAGGACCATATTTATAATACCTGTCAAAGATTTGGCAGATTCCCTTAATTATATAGGGCCTGAAACGCAGGTGGTCGCGATAGAGCCCTACAGCAGGGCTGTGGATTTAAGAGAAGAGCTGACCATGAAGGGTGTTGACAGGATAACGCGTCTCGGAAAGATGGGCTACTTTGCAGTGGGCTCCCCGCACGAAGGCATGTACCCGCTTTCGAGAATGGTGAGATGGGTAAAGATGCGCCAGCCATAAATCTCACCAGACGCCCAGAACAAAACATCCTAACTTTCCACAGCCTTGACAACTATACCCTTTGGTGTTATGTCAAAAGGATACATGTCCTTCCCGTGTTTAGTCTTTCTCATCTTTCTTATGACTATTGTCCTGTTAGGTCCGCCACCACCTGCGGCATATTCAAGATAGTTCAGAACAATCACGGAATCAACCACAAATTCCTCAACGCCAAACCTTGTCAGCTTCTTTGTGCCTTCAGGTATTTCCGACGTTATAAGGGCCGTGCATCCTGTCTTCTTTATAGTTCCGGTTATATTGTAAAGCATTTTCCTTATTTGCGAAGGGCTTTCAACAGTCAGCCCGATTATGGACGTTGAATCGATGACAAGCCTTTTTGCATCTATCCTCTTTATCTCGTCTATCACTGTGGAGCCCAGATTGTTAACCTGTGCAGGATCATTGTATATGATTTTGAATAGTCCCTTCTTCTCGAACTTTTCGAAATCCCAGCCGAACTGTATGGCGTCGTCCATTATATCTTTTGGATCTTCCTCAAGTGTTATGTAAAGGCATGTATCGCCTTTTTGCAGACCCTGCCAGAGGAACTGCAAGCAAAAAATGGTTTTGCCTGTCCCTGTCTCGCCCGTAACCATGTTTACGGAATTCTGAATAAAGCCGCCCTGTGTCAGACGATCCAGACCAGGAATCCCTGTTTCTATTCTCGTTTTCATGACATCACGTTATTATTTTTATTAAACTCTTTACTTAAATACCCTTTTCCAAAATTCAATTGGATGCCTATGGAAGGGAACAGAACCGAAAAAACGCTGGAAGAACTCAAGGAAAGAATAGATATCCAGATGGAAAAACTTCTACCAAAGAAAATCGATAAAACCCAGCTAGACAGGATATTCGGTAAATCAAGACACGAATATGATATTCCCTCCATAAGCAAAGCCCTGAACGAACCCATATGGGATTTCCTTGACAGGGGAGGAAAAAGGTGGCGACCGGCACTGTTTTTGCTGATTACAGAAGCCCTGGGAGGGGATGCAAAAAAGCTCCAGGAGTTTGCAATCGTGCCGGAGCTTGCGCATTCCGGGAGTGTAATTGTAGATGATGTGGAGGACGATGGCGAGCTAAGAAGAGGCAAGCCGTGCCTGCACAAGATATATGGGACGGATGTGGCGATAAACGCGGGAAATTTCCTATACTTTCTTCCGCTATCGGTTTTTGTGAAAAACAGGGGAGCATTCAGCGACAAAACGCTACTTAGAGCGTATGAAATCTATGCGCAGGAGATGACAAACATACATGCTGGCCAGGCAATGGACATATGGTGGCACAAGGGAAATTCGAACCCAACAGAACAGCAATATATGCAGATGTGCGCCTACAAGACAGGAACGCTTGCACGTATGTCCGCAAGGCTGGCTGTCGCGCTTTGCGGCGGGTCAGAGAAACAGGAAGAGACAATGGGAAGATTCGCGGAAGCGATAGGAGTGGCTTTCCAGATACAGGACGACATACTTGATGTGATTTCTTCAGGCAAGGACAGGAAAAGGTTCGGAAAAGTGTTCGGGAACGACATAAAGGAAGGAAAGCGCACGCTGATGGTTATCCATGCCCTTGGAAAAGCCTCAGACAGCGACAGGAAAAGGCTGGCAAGCACACTCAACTCTCACACCACTGATGCGAAGCTGGTCACAGAGGCGATATCCATACTTGAAAAATATGGTTCAATTGGTTATGCAAAACAGAAGGCAAAGGAGCTTGTTCTGGATGCGTGGAAAGGCGCGGAGCCGCTGCTGAAGTATTCGGAAGCGAAGAAAAAGCTTAAGGATTTTGCCTATTTCCTCATAGAAAGGGACTTCTGAGTTTGGGAATAAGGTGTCCGCTGACACCTTCAATCGAAGGCTGTGCTTAAGCACTGCTTAATGTGCTTAATCGATACGCATAGACCCACATGCTTAACGTTGCTTAACCTGCTTAACAAGTGCTTAAGCACTGCTTAAGCACTTATAATCGTTATGTATAGCCACTATTCCTATCCAAATCGATGTTCAAGTTGCTTAAGCACTGCTTAATGTGCTTAATCGGCATCTAGCGACTTCATTAAAATAAAAAAGCATAAAGGAAGGCCAAAAAGTGCTTAAGCGTTGCTTAACGGCATGCATAGCCCCTATTATTCTCGCGGTTAGGTGGCATCTATCTTCGCGGCCTGGTATCCAAGGGCAAGCCTCTTGATGGTCTGGGGATCCATCCTGACGTGCATTTTCCCGCTCTTGAAAGAGGTTTCTATGGGTATTTCATACACCCTCTTGAGGTCAGACACATAACCCCTTATGCACGACTGCGAGAGCCTGCACACACCCGAGAGATAATCGTAATTCACCCACTCCCCGTTTGCCTGCGAAATGCATCTTATGACCCTTATGTGCCTGTCAGAAAGCCGCTCCACCTTCCTTTTCATGTCCTCGGCAATCATGCCTATGGAGCGGACCGGTTTGCCCTTCATGGCCGAGCCTATGGCCTCCTGGAGGGGTGACATGAGCCGATTAACGACCGCTTTGGATACGGAATCCGCGATAGCCTGGTTGTCTATCTGCGTTATCATCCTCTTTATTTCCGCGCATTCAGCCCTTATCACAGACTCGAGATACGCCTTCCCTCCGCTTTCTGGCCTGCTTGCCCTAGGTTTCGGGCTTATCTCTTTCCCGGAAAGCGATTCAACATCAGAAGCGATATCCTCAAGGATTTTTTTCATCTCCTTCAGCTGGTCGTTCATAATAGTTATATGCCTAGGAGCCTTTATATCCGAGGATACCGGTTTGCCATGTTCATCCCAAGATGCTTAAGTGCTTAAGCACTGCTTAACTGCTTAATCAGGTGCTTAACGATGCTTAAGCAACGCTTAAGCAGGCAGAGGGATGGCGCTTATAAAGCGCAAGGCATATAAACCCATTAAATCATAACTTAACCAATCCGGCTGAAGACCCCCAAGGGATCAGCTTAAAAATCCATCCAATTTTATAGATATTAAAAATGCTAGTGTGGAGGATTATGGACATAAAAGCGGGATTAAGGAAGTACGCAAGGGTGCTGCAGATAGCAAGGAAGCCTGGGAAGGATGAGTTTTTCAGCTCAAGCAAGATATGCGCCCTGGGATTGGCAGTGATAGGGTTCGTGGGATTCGCGATTTTTCTTGCGTTTATCTTGACAGGGATTTGAGAGCATGATTTATACCATAAGGACTACATCCGGGAGAGAGGAAATAGTGATAGACATTCTCACGATGCGGCTGAGGAGCGAGGGGTACAACATAAAGGCGATATTCCATCCTGCCGAGATAAAGGGTTACGTTTTTGTTGAAGGAAGCGTGGGGGACATCCACAAGGCCATCCATGGCATGATGCACGTGAGAGGCGTCATAGAAAAGCCCGTGAAGCTTTCGGACATCCAGCATTTTCTCGAGACAAAGAGAGATAGGATAAAGATAGACAAAGGGGATGTCGTGGAGATAATAGGCGGCCCGTTCAAGGGGGAAAGAGGCAAGATAGAAAGGATAGACAAGGTAAAGGACGAGGCCACGATAGAGCTCCTGGAGGCCTCCATACCCATACCGGTCACAATATCAACCGAATTCCTGAAGGTCGTCAAGAAGCATAAGCCGGAAGGCGAGGAGGCCAAGGAGACGGTTAAGAGCGAAAGCGAATCGAAAGAGAGCGTCTTCGACAACATAACCTCCGGACCTGAAGAGGAGAAGGAAGAGGAATAGCATGGGGAAAGTCACTGTAGAGGCCATGGTTGACGGAGGAAAGGCGACGGCAGGCCCACCCATAGGCAACCAGCTTGGCCCCTTGAAGGTGAACACCATGCAGATAGTAAAGGAGATAAACGAGAAGACGAAGGAGCTTTCCGGAATGAAGGTCCCTGTAAAGATCATAGTTGACACGGAAACCAAGAAATACAGCATACTTGTTGGAACGCCACCCATATCAGCCCTCATAAAGAAGGAGCTGAAGATAGAGAAGGGCTCCGGGGAGGCAGGCAAGATAAGGGCAGGAGACCTCACGATGGAGCAGGTGAGAAGGATATCCAAAGCCAAGTTCGGCGATGAGGATCAGGCTCACCTGAACCAGGTGATAGGCTCTGCCAGGAGCTCGGGAGTTACCATAGAGAAGGGCGCGATAACGGAAGAGGAGAGGAAAGCCGCCGAAGCAGAGAGGCAGAGGCTCAAGGCCGAGGCGGAGAAGAAGGCAGAGGCCAAGGGCGCCGCGGCGCCCGCAGCGCAGGCTGCTCCCGCAAAGAAATAGTTACTTCTCAGTCGTTAATAGGGATAGGCTTAAAAATCTAACTGCAGAAATATACCCATGTTCCGCATAACAAGGAGGAAGCTTGACGCCGCTTTCTGGCTCGTCTTCATACTGGCAGG
>DATEYJ010000014.1:0-8469 GCA_035256265.1 archaeon | reverse complement strand
ACCTTCTTTCCGAGTGGCTTGTTCCTGCTCATCGTATCACTTATGGGAATCTGATGTATTTAAGGTTTACACACAAGGGTTTCGCCTACTTGCGCCTGATGCTGAAGTCGGGCCTGCTGCCCGCGGACAGGGCCTTCAGGACCTCCTTTATCTGGTCATCACTAACCCTGGAGGTGAGCTTGCCTGCCTGGTATATCTGGATGAGATAGAGCTCGACCTGGCCTGAGAGCTCGGGATTGGCCACCCTCACGCGGGCCAGCCTCTCGTAAGCCTCCTTCGAGAGGATCGTGGCCATTATCCTTTTCTTCATCTCCTCTATCTGCCTGAGCTTCGCGAACTCGTTCGGGTCCATTCCGCCGTTCATAAACTTCACATTGTGCCTGCTAATGATAGCTGAAATCTGTTTGAAGGTGACTTCTTGCCTGAAGGTGGCTTTTAGCTGGAAGGCGTCCACAGACGCCTTCGTTCTCCATGCCACCTTCTAACTTCCGTCACATTCTTTCCTACGTGCCTTCCTGCCAGCTCTCCAGGTATTTCCTCTGCTCCGGGGTGAGAACGTCTATCTGGATTCCTGCCGCAGCAAGGGCCAGCTGGGCGACCCTGCCGTCTATCTCCTTCGGGACGTTGTAAACCTTCGGCTCGAGTTTGCCTTTGTTCTCCTTCAGGTATTTTGCGCACAGGGCCTGGTTCGAGAATGACATCTGCATGACTTCTGGCGGGTGGCCTTCTGCTGCCGCAAGATTCACGAGCCTTCCCTCTCCTAGAAGGTAGATCTTCTTCCCGCTCTTGAGCCTGTACTCCTCCACATTGGGCCTCACCGTCCTCTTGCCGGAGCTCAGGGCTTCCAGCTCCTTTATGTTTATCTCCACATTGAAGTGGCCTGAATTCGCGAGAATCGCGCCTGACTTCATGGCCAGGAAATGCTCCTTGCGGATGAGGTCCTTGTCGCCTGACGCGGTAACGAATATGTCCCCTGTTTTTGCAGCCTCGGGCATGCTCATGACCCGGAAACCTTCCATATAGGCTTCAAGGGCCTTTACAGGGTCCACTTCTGTAACTATCACATTGCAGCCCATCCCTCTTGCGCGACTGGCTATCCCCCTTCCGCACCAGCCATACCCTCCAACCACAAATGTCTTTCCTGCAAGAAGGGTGGATGTTGCGCGCATTATGCCGTCTAATGTGGACTGCGCAGTGCCCCAGTGATTGTCAAAAAGGTGTTTTGTATAGGCGTCATTCACGGAGATGACAGGGTACTTGAGTGCATTGTCCTTCTCCATGGAGCGGAAGCGGATCACTCCTGTTGTGGTTTCCTCTGTCCCTCCGATTATGTTTTTCAGGAGTTCTGTGCGCTTGGAGTGGATTGTGGCCACAAGGTCTCCACCGTCATCCATGGTTATGTTCGGCTTCATGTCCAGCACCTGGTTCAGGCACCAGTAGTATTCGTCGTTATTCACGCCTCTCCAGGCGAAGGTGTTTATTCCATCTTCTGCAAGTGCTGCTGCTATATCATCATGTGTGCTTAAGGGGTTTGAGCCGCACAGCCCCACGGTCGCGCCCCCGTCCTTCAGGGTTCTCATGAGGACTGCGGTCTCCTTCGTGACGTGCAAGCATGCCGCTATTGTAAGGCCCCTGAGGGGCTTCTCCTTCACGAACTGCTCCCTTATCTTCATGAGTGCGGGCATGTGGCTCTCCGCCCACTCTATCTTCATCTTCCCTTCTTTCGCAAGAGAGGGGTCCTTGACTTTGCTCATCAAACATCACGCTCCTGAGTTGAAAAATGACTCTTAATGATGTGTTTGATGGTTTAAATATTCAATCAAAACAAGTTATCCTCTTTATCTCCTGGTAGCGCTTTTCTATCTCCTGGGTCGTAACGGAGGCAAGCTTGCGCAGGCCGAAGTCCTCCACGGTGAAGGAGGCCACCACGGCCCCGTAAATCATGGCTTTTCTCAGGTTGGGTTCTGTGACTTTTCCCTGGTTCGCGAGCCAACCCATCAGGGCTCCTGCGTAAGAGTCCCCTGCCCCCGTAGGGTCTATTATGTTCTCCAGCGGATATCCGGGCGCCACGAAGTAATTTCCGTCCGAGAAAAGCAGGGAGCCGTGCTCTCCCTTCTTGATAATCACGTATTCAGGGCCGAGCTTCAGGGCTTCCTTCGCGGCCTTCATGAGGCTGGAGGTCTGGAAAAGATGCCTGGCCTCCCACTCATTGAGAAGGAGGAGAGTGGACTGGCCAGCGGCTTCCAGAAATGTTTTCCTGGACCTGTCAATCCAGAAGTCCTTGGTGTCTACCACCACGAATTCCGGTTTTTCGAGCTGATTAAGGACTTTGACCTGAAGGCTGGGGTCTATTGCGCCTATGAAAACGAATCTGCAGCGCCTGTACTCTTCCGGAAGGACCGGGCTGAAGCTCCCGAAGGCATTAAGCTCCGTCTTCGTGGTGTGCGCCTCGTTCATGTCATACTCGTAGTAGCAGTGCCATTGCATTGTCTTTCCCATCACCATCTGCAGGCCCTTCGTGCATATGCCTCTCTGTGCAAGAAGGTCCAGCTGCTTCTTCGCGTCCAGCCCTGCCACGGAAACTATGCCCGTCTTGGAGAACACGGAGGAAGCGATAGCGAAGTTGACTGCTGTCCCGCCAAGCTCGTCCTTCACTTCTCCAAAAGGGGTCTTTATGGAGTCAAGGCCCACGCTTCCTACTGCTATCACATCTGGCATAATTATCACATTAAAACAATTATCATTTCATAGGGTTTCGCTCTACAGTGTTTGGAGAAGGCGGAAGCCTCGAAAGGCTGTACTGTCATGGAATCACTATGAGAATTAGGTGCTATGTTATAAATTACTTCTTAAGACCCTTCGCTATCCCATCCAGGAACTTCTGGCCCTTGGGGGTTATTGAGCGGCCCTTGCCCTTCTCCATCTTCAGGAATCCGGCTTTCTCGTGCTGCTGGAGGATTTCCCTGATTATGGAGCCGGAGGCCCTCTTCTTGTGCTCTGGCTTGTGGCCGCGGTTCTTCCTGCCTCCATAGATTTTTCTGAGCTTCGAGACCCCGAGGGACTGATTCAAATAGACTTTCCTCATGATGGAGGCCGACCTTATCCACCACCAGTTGGACTGGCTTGGCGGCCTCTGGTTGTGGACACCTGTCTTCACGAAAGCTGACCACTCTGGCGGCTTGAACTCGGGCATCTTCTCCAGCTCTGCAGCTGCCTTCATTATAAGCTCCTGTGTGTCTGTCTCTCGGACTGAAACCATAATATCGCTTCCTGATTTACTCTAATAGGTAGAGTAGTGGATATATAAATGTTTCAGTGGTCAGCAATATGCGGAATGAACAAACCCGTTGAGCTAGACGCTGTACGCGATATATGCGGAGCCGCTCTCCGCTATGCTCTTTATTATGATGTAGAGGACGCCGCTGTCTATTATGAGGAACATGGCAATGAATGCGAGGCCTATTATCAGGCCCTGGGCTGATTCCTTAAGGTCGCACGCGCCCGTCTCGAAGCCGGCCATGCACTTTATCTGCTCCTTCACTATGGTGTCGAAGATGAAGAGTATGAAGAAGACGGAGATGAATATCACTATCATTCCCAGCACGATAAGGATTCTCATTCAATTACCTTTTTTCGATTTAAGACCGAAGGCGAATGAGAGAATGAAGGCGACTCTTGCCGCCTTCTAGCCATTTCCGCCTTCCTTCTTTAATCTCTTCTCTTTGCGGTAGGGGTGGCGCATCACGTGGCCGCACTCCAGGCACGTGACTATCACGGCCCTCTGCCTTGCGCTTGTCCGCACCCTGCTGTTAATACTTGGCCTGAGGTACTTATAACAATTCCTGCAGAATCTGCGCCTGAGCGCAGGAGGCAGGCGGATGTTGTAGCGCATGGCTATCTTCCTCGCAAGGGCCACGTACCTGTGGGACCTTTCAGGATTGCTTGAGAACTCGGAATCGGCGAGGGAGAAAAGCCTCTCTATCCTCTCCCTGCCTATGGACTGCTGCCATTTCGGCTTCGGTGTGTGCTTCCTTCTTGCATTAGAATGAACCATCCTTGCACCTTCATTTCGATTGAAGGCGGAACGGTAGCCCGAAGGTGCGTAAAGACCGAAGGCGTTTGCGGACGCCTTCCAGCCAACCACGCCTTCAATCGAAAATCCGCCTTCCTTCTTTAAATCTCCTCGTCTTCAGCGTAGCTTTCCGTCTCTATGACAGGATCCTTCTGGAGGGGGATAGGATTCTGCTCCATCTTTTCCGCAGGCTCCTGCCTCTTGTCGAATTTCAGTATTATGCGGTTCTCCCTTCCGGAGATGGGCTCTATCTCTACAACGCCGCGCGATTTGAGGTTCTTGACGAGCCTGGAGACCTTCGCCTTGGAGAAGTCTGACTCCCTCACTATCACCTTCTGCCCGGATTTCCCCCCGTGCTTCGTGAGTATGTCCACCACTCTCTTCTCGTCGGTGTTCAGCACCGAGGTGAGGACCTCCATAGATGCCCCGGAGCCGTATCCGCGCCTGAAGTACACGGCGACTCCTATCATGCTCATGATGACCACACCCGCAACCGCGATTATCAGAATGTTGCTGTAGGCGGGCTGGAGAGAGGGTATTATGTAGGACACCGAGAACGCCAGGCCGTCCTGGAAGGTCACGTTCTGCCTCTGCCAGTAGACCATTATGTATTTGCCGTCGGTGAGTATCTTGCCATCATCCGGGGAGTAGGACTGGTTGGCAGGCTCCTCCGAGAGCACGCTGTTCTTGGGTATCTTGATCATGACGAAGGCTTCCTTCGCAGGGACCGAGATCCCGTAGACGGAAGTGAAATTGAACTCGTTCTGGGACTGCGCGAAGCTCTCCTTCGTGGAGAACGCGAGGGTGAGCACGTTCTTTGCCTTGGTCATTCCTGTGAAGTCGCAATCTATCCTCCTGTCCTCTGCAAGCCTGCACTGCACCGTATCCGCGCTGGTTGATGCAGTTAGATTGAATATCTTATGATTAAGGGAGAAGCTTGAGCTGTTCACAGGCTCTGAGAATTTTATAGTGAGGATGGTCCTGGCGGACATGTCATCATTTATTGTGCTTTCCACCCCGTAATATTCCAGCTCCATCCCTCTGACCGAGGCTGAGATGGCGGAAATCAGGAACAGCGCAAGAAAGCACGAGCAGATTGCGGTCAGGGCCTTGCCCGGTCTCCACCCCTTCTTCGATTGTTTCATAGTTAATTATTTCTCTGAAGAGCTTAAAAGCTTTGGAATTGTTTCACCGGAAATGTTTGAGCCGCATGATACCGATTGGAACAATCTGCGTGGCCTGTCTGGACAAACCCAACCATAAGGCGGATAAGCTTGCGGGACAAAAAATAAGAATGGAGAAACTGGTCCCAAGGATAAGGGAGATAGCGCTGAAGATAACTGAGAACGAGGCGAGGAGGAAAGGGATTGCGAACCTTCTCAGGCAGGCCTCCCCGAGATTGGGATTGTTTCACAAGGTCGAGGTCCATGGCCTGAAGGATGCGAAGGTCGTGGGCGTGGACGGGGGGATTGCAAAGAAGTCCCTGCACGGCATGGACTGCATGCTCGTGAGGTCCGTGGGAGTGTGCTTCCACTATCATAACGGGAAGGTAAGGAATGTGGACTACTTCCCGTCCAGGACGCCTCCCATGCAGGCCGAGGTCACGGATGTCATGAGCGACATAGACTGGAACTATTACACCTCCATCGTGAGGGAGAGCTCCGAGGTCAGGACGGCCATAACCTGCGTGGAGAAATTCAAGCCGGACATCCTGCTTATGGACGGCTCCATAGTTCCCCACCATGCGGACAAGCCTGCCAGGCTCTCGCCTGCATATCAGGCCTATAAGGCTATGATATCGGACTACCAGAGGCTCTATGAGTCCTGCCTCTCCTCAGGGACCATGCTTGCCGGGATAATAGAGGATTCCAGAGGGGCGAGATTCTGCGACATGGCGAAAAGCCAGATAGCCTCATTTGCTGAGGGCCCTGCAGACCAGATAAGCGAGCTCCTGTGCAGGACCCGTGACACGAATCTGCTTTTCTGGGCATTGCATAAGGGGGAGAGGACCATGCCTTTCGCGTATTCGGAAGACCCGAAGGAGCATCCCATACTGAGGGATTTCGAGGAGAGGTTCAGCCTGCGGGTGAGCTCCTTCTACCTGAAAACAGCCGAACTGGACAGGCCCGTGAGGGTGGATTACATGAAGGACAGGGAGAACATAGAGGATGAGATGGCTTCCCTCCTGCTCGCGATATCGGGCCACCATTCGAGCTACGGCCTCCCCGCGCCCATAATAGAGGCGGACAGCGTGGCCAAGCTCTCGGACACCGAGATGGAGAACTTCTACTTCCAGATACTTGCATACGCGGGGAACCTTCCCAGCATAATGAGGCTCAGGAGAGAAACAAGACCGTTCTAGACAATTCGGGTTTTAGTCCTTTCTTGAAGAGTATATTCCAGAATTGGGATTCCTGCCTCAAGAACGAGTAAAAGAAAAGAAGAAGGAAGGGTCAGGTTCTTAGTTAGAAGGTGTCTCTTGACACCTTCCTTCCAAGTCTCTGAACCCCCTTTTTTCAAATGAATTTATCTATCACTTAGGCCGGATATGCAAGCGTTCCCTGCATTACCCTTCCTGCAAGCGACCTTGTCTGCGCGCCGTTCACGCCTGCAACGATGAGCGCCTTGTGTCCTGAGCTGAATGCGTTCGCGACTTCCTTTATCATCCCGTTCGGGTACTTTGTTATGAAGCCGTTCGCATCAGAGCTGCAAAGCGTGTTCTCTGTGCTGCTGAGCAGTGTTCCGACAAGCGCGTTGGCGCATGGCCCTCCGATGAGGATCACGTCCGCAGTAAGCGATGTGCTCACCTCTGTGTCGAACTTCGCAACCGGGTTCTTCAGCTTCACTGCGCTATCGTAGGTCCCGCTTGTCCCTGATGATGTGAACGCGGGGTTGGAACCTGCGGCTACCATCGCCGTCGCCTGGTCGTCCGGGTATGCTATTGTCACAAGACCCTGGCCGTCGGTGTCGAAGGTCACGTGCACTCCGTACCTGTCATAAGCCTCGCTGACTGAGTTGTCCGCCTGCTGGGAAACGAAGCCTGAGCCAGATCCGTCTGTCATTACAGGTGTCTGGACTGTGACGTCTGTGTTAGAACCGCTTCCGTCAGCCACTGTCACGATCACTGCGTTCTGCCTGTCTGTGTCGCTCGTGTCCTTGCCCTTCTCTTCGTATATCAGCACCGCAGGGGCCGTCACAAGACCCACTCCTGATCCGGCTGTCGTGTTTATTGATATCAGCGTTGCTCCTGTTGCCAGGTTGCCTACTGTGAATTTGTAGTCCAACCTGCCGGCTGTCACTGAAGTCGTTGAGTTCTGTATCAAGTGGTATGTGGTGTCTCCAGGAAGCTGGTAATACAGTCCTGCTGCTGTGCCTGCTCCGAATCCGGCTGCTGTCTTGACCAGTGTCACATAGCCTCCGTTCTTTGTCTTTATCAGCGGGAATGCTGTGTAGTTGCCTGCTGTCCCTGCGCTGGACCCGTCGCCCCATGTGAATATCATCTTCTGCAATGTGTTAATGGGGCTGGTTGCGTTCATCACATGGTAGGACTGGCCGTCCACGTAGAACGTCGCTGATGTGTACGAGCCGCCGCCTCCGCTGCCTGTCAGGTATATCCTTGTGGTGTCCAATGACATTACATCTCTGAGCTCTATGTAAGCGCCTGAGCTTCCCAGGCTGCTTGCCGCGCTGTACTCGAAGATGTGGCCGAACTCAGACTCCTGTGATGGCGCGAGCAAGACGAAGTCGTTCTTTGAAACTGTCTCGCCCTCTATCACGTGGTACGCCCTTGTTGAAGTCGAGTTAAGGTCTGCAGTGAATGTTCCTGACGCCGGGGCATATGCCCAGATCAATGTCTTCTCGTTCCCGCCGTAGCTCGTGAACTTCAGGTTGGCTGCTGTGGTCCCTGAGTTGTCTACTGTTATGGTTTCCGTAGTCCCTAAGTTCAGGCCACCGAAGGCCACCTTCAGAGCGCCGAAAACCGGGTCTGTGAAGGATCCTCCTGCGAGGATGTAGTCTGTGCTGGAGTCCTTTGCTGTCACTGATATCTCTAGCTTGGATATCCCCTGGTTTGCTGTTCCTGTAAGGGTCACAAGCGTCCCGTCAATTGTGTCCTCTGTCTGGCCGACCTTCACAGCCGCGCCCTGCTCCAGGGTTATCTTGGATGAGCCAAGGCTGAGCTTTACCTGGCTGAGCTGCGATTCCTTGCCAAAGTAGAAGACGCTCTCTATGAAGACGTCAACGCCTGCTATCGTGTATGTGTTGCCCTCTGTGACTTCCTTGGATGTGCCGTCTATTGATATGACAGCCTGCGTTGTGCTGGATGCTCCGACCACTTTCACCTTGTGCGTCACTCCGCTCACTGCTATGTCGACTTCCTGCCCTTCAGCTATGGTCTG
>DATEYJ010000013.1:0-13384 GCA_035256265.1 archaeon | reverse complement strand
ACCCCTATCACCGGGAGCTCCGCGAGCTTCCTTAGGGCGCGCTCCATCTTGTAGTCCTTCTCCGCGTATATCTCGAAGAGCGTCTCGCCCTTCTTCACGTGGTCCGTGCACTTCTTGTGGAAGAGCATGCCGGCCCCCTTGTCCTTGGGAGCGCCTGCCTCCCTGGCGACCTGGATTACAGAGGTGTTGTTTATCCAGAGAACATGGCCAGCCACCTTGGACTTTATCTGCACCACATTATCCCCTACGGGGATGTCCTCCGCCTTTATTTTGGGATCCCCTCCCTGGGCCTCTATTATCTGCCTGAACTTCCTGTCCGCTTTCCCGGATTTTATTATGTCTTTCGCCTTCTCGTAGCAGTTCCTCATCCCCGCGAACTTGAACAGCACGCTGGTGAGGTCGCAGACCTTGTCCAGCTGGTCCGGGGGAACCTTGCGGCCTGAAAGAATCTGAAGGGCTTCCCTTGCCTCCAGGCCAGGCCCCACAGCAAAGCCTATGGGCTGCTCCCCATAGGTGGATACGCATTCCACCTTTATCCCGAGCTTCTTCCCGAGCTCTATGAACTGGTTCCCGAGATCCCTGGCCTCATTTATGGTCCTTATCTTCATCCCCTTCCCTGTGGGGATGTCTATCACCAGGTACCTGGAGCCCATGGCCTTCTTCTTTGACATGACAGAAGGGAGCAGAAGCGGGTCTATGCCAAGAGGATGCTCTATCTCTATGAAAATGTCATCCGCAGGCGCGAGGTCCAGCGCTCCTCCCCAGACGAGGCAGGCCCCGGTTTTCCTCACAACCCCCTTTATCTCCTCGAGCGTGAGGCTCACAGGGCAGATGCATTCCATCTTGTCCGCACTTCCGGCAGGGGCGGTTATCGCGCGGGATGAGCTCTTAGCTATCGTGAGCCCAGCCGCGGCCACTGTAGGAACAAGGAGCATGGAGGTCTTGTCCCCCGGAGCGCCACCTATGCTGTGCTTGTCAAAAAGCTTCTTGCTGCTGACCTTGATATGCCTCCCGGTTTCCACCATGGCCATGGACAGGGCGGCTACCTCCTCCATTGACATGGGCCTGTGGTAGAGGCTTATCACGAAGCTCGTTATCTCTATCTCCGAGAGCTTGTTGTCCACCACGTCCCTCAGTATCTGCTTTATCTCCGAGGGCTTGAGTATCCTGCCCGCGAGCCTGCTCTTTATGTACTCAAGGGACTGCGGGGGCTCAGCGGGCTCGACCTTGATGCTCGTCCCGAGGGGCGAGCAGAGCCTCTCCTCCACACAGCCGTAGAGCCCTATCTCGCCCGGCTTGATGAACCTCTGCGTCACGTTCACGATGGCTATCTCTTTCTTCCCGTTGTGGGAGAGCTCCACCCTGTCCAGCGCTTTCACATCCAGCTCGTCCGCGTCCTCCCTGTTAAGGATGACTATCGCCTTCTTCGCTTCCACATAAAGGGGCTTCGCCTTCAGGAACACACAAACCATCCCGCAAGAACTCTAACCATTAATTTGTAATATAATATGGCCGCAGCCCAATTTAAAGGCGACTGGGGAAACCGGGCTGGTTCCAAGAATCCGTTTCACGTAACCAATAGGCAGCAGCCCTGAAAACCGTATATTTCTGCAACCGGTAAGGAGTGAAATCTCCCAGAAACCGCTATCGGTCAAAAACGTTTATATACCCTTATGCTATAAAATTATATAACCAGTTTTGAGCGGCCGTTGGGCCGCGCTAAATTCGAACTAAACGTGAGGTGTGAAAATGGCGAAGAAAAGAAGGGCTTCCTCAAAGAAATACTACATTCTGAAGAGCGGAAAGAGATCCTCGATCTTCACAGGAAGACAGCCCAGGCAGGCCGCCCTCAAGGCAGCAACCAGGGGCTTCACGGAGATAAGATTGAGAGAGAGGGGACGCAGGAACAAGGACAAGACATACACAGTCCATGTGTTCCAGGGCTCAAGGAAGAAGGTAAGCCTTCCCGCATCAAGCAAGGTTGACTGGCTGCCTTCACAGGTATGGAAGCCTACTGTCAAGAAGGTCCGAGTCGAAAGGATAAAAACAGTCAGGTAAGTTTTAAAGAATTCAGGGAGCGCCGGCTCGCCGGTGTTCTTCCCTTTTTTATTTTTATCATCTAATTCACACGAAAATACCCAGCAGGCTCCCGAGAAAAAGAGTGACATAGAGCGCGATTATGAAAACAGGGGCGAACCTCACACCCTCCTTTATCCACACGCTTCCGCCCTTCTTCCTGAGCTTCTTTATCTCCTCCTGCGTAAGGCCCTTCCACTTCTCCCCTATAAGGACATCACCCACGCGCAGGTTCTTCGCCAGGACTTTCTTCCTGAAGAGGTTCTGCTCCACGAACCTCCCGTACCGGATGAAGATTATGACCGCTGCAAAAAGGAAAGGAAGCGAGAGCATGTTATACATCCTGGAAAGGGGGATTTCCAGGTAAATGCCAAGGTAGAGTATCATGGCCAGGCAGGCTGCCGCGAAAAATATCATGAGCAGGAGCACATTCCTTGAGTCACTCCTTAGTTCCTTCCAGAACTTCCTGGAGACTTTCCTGTACCTGAGGCCGAGCCCTATGGAGTAGGCCACCAGATACGCGAACGAGATGAAGAAGAAATTGAACAACATGATTATGGGGAATGGAAATTGCCCCCAGAACTGGAACGGATTTGCAGCAATCTCAAATGCCGAATATGCGGGGAAGAGGAAACCCAGCCCTCCGAGCAGCCATGCGTCCCCGTCCCCCCACTGCTTCATGAAGTAGAGCATCAGCCCGAAGCCCAGGAAGAGCGCCCCCACGATCACAGAGGATAATAGGATCCACCAGTCCCCGAGAATGTAGGCAAAGGCCCCCCTCACCCCGAGGGCGGACAGGATTATGGAGTAGGGGAGCCAGTCAGGGAACTCCGTGGTCTTGATGTCCCAGTATGCCCCGAGGCCGAAGCCCGCAGTCCCGATGGCAAGAAGTATCCACTCGTATCCGAGCATGAATATAATGGGAGGGTGGATTTATATTGCATGCAGAAACGCAATATTTATCTCAGGTATATGTTCTTCCTCTGCCTCTTGTGGTACATGAAATCGTCTTCCGTGCTGGCCTTCTCCTCGCTTATGAACTCCACGATGCTGGACAGCTTCGAGCTCATCTCGTCCGCATAATAAACCGCGACCGCCTCCGGGAACATTGGCTCCTTGGGAGAGCCGAATTCATTTGAGCCGTGGTGGCTCAGGAGTATGTGGAGAAGCTTGTCTGCTGTCCTCTCATCCGTGCCGAGCTCGTCCATCACGTTGGCCAGCATCCTGAATCCCATGGATATGTGGCCTTTCAGCTGGCCTGCAAGGGTCCCCTTTATCCTCGTCGTCACGTCTATCTCATGCATCTTCCCGACATCGTGCAACAGGGCCCCCGCGATCATCATGTCCCTGTCGAGGCCGGGGAACATATCTTTGCTCAGCTCGCAGTATCTCGCCACCTCAAGCGTGTGCTGGAGCAGGCCGCCCGTCCAGTTGTGGTGTATCTCTATCGCCCCGGGATGCACGCTGAACCTCTCAAGGAACTTTGTGTCCTCGATGAAGACCCTCTCAAGGACCTTCTTGACATGGAGGTCCTTTATGCTGCTTATGTAGCCCTTGAGCTCGCCTATCATTTCCTCCATGGGCCTTTTTGCAGGCTTTATGAATTCCGCAGGGTCATATTCCCCCTTGTCCAGCACCCGTATGGAATCCGGCGGGTTGGTTGATATGCTTGGCTTTTCATTGAATATCCTGAAATAGCCTTTCAGGAGGACGACATCATCCTGCTTTATCGCATCATGTACCCCCTTCACACCGGCTTCGTCCTTCTCGCCCCAGTAGCTGTATTCCACGCTCCTGCCCGAGGCGTCGGAGAGGATGAGGGTGAACATGAAGCCCTTCGCATAGGGTCTCAGGCTCTTCTTTATCTTCACGACGAATATGTCCTCGACCCTTTCCCCTTCCTTCAGCTGGGCGATGGGCTTCTTCTTTGAGTACATGCATGAGAATTAGCAAGAAGGAATATAAAATACAGTCAAGAAAACACTTCCCCTCTTCCGGGAGGAGCAGGGATTGCAAGACCACGGAGTGCTTTCTGATTGAACGAATAAGTTCCGTAATTTTCCAGAACTCTTCCTATGTACATGACAGTGCTCCATGCCCCATCCATGTCGCCTTTCTGAACATCTTTCCTTGCGCATTCCAGCAGATTCTCTATGACAGGTGCGTGACCCTCATAGGATTCTCCATCCCTAACGCTGGCACTGTATAGTGCATCAATCATGCCATATGCCATCTGCTGGGCGTGCTCTGTGCGCGGTTCATCAACCACATACTTCTTGAAATTAATAGAAAAGGTATCATTTACTTGCATAACACTCACTTCCCGAAAGGTCCCATGTCCAGGCCTTCGTATTCCTTTTTGGTCATTCTAAGCGTTCTGCCCAAGTTTTCTATCATATAGTTGCTTTTTATGACAGGATATTTATCAAGCTCCCTTGTCACTTCTGGAATGCAGATTTCGGACATGTCACTTTCAACGTCATTTGTGATAAGGTCGGTCTGAGGAAGCAGTTTTTCCCTGCCCAAGGTGCATTTGAATTCCAAAGTATGGTCATAACCCTCGCCTAACCTGCTCCTTTTCACAGAATCATTCATAATTCCCTCTATGAATCTAGGTACAACCTTATAGCTAACCACGCGTATCACAATCGGTTCAGCACATCTTTCGTGGAATGTCTTCATATTAACCACTCTTTAATGGTTACTTTATCCCTTTATAAAGCTTTCTATGGATAAATCTCACTGCAGACCAATATGAAGGGACTTGGAAAAATGCCTTAAAAACATAGGTTCTTTGAGGGCGTTATTTGCCGAATCCTGAATTTCTCTGCGGAATCCCTCACAAGCTCACATACTTTCCTGGGGATGATCTTAGCGCTTCCTCAGCCTCTTTCAGCTCCTCAGGAGGGCCGAATTCAGTATGGTACAGAACCTCAACCAAAGGGCTGTAAGACCCTTTCGGCTGCGAGTCATGCAGAAAAGTGACAGCGAACCTCCATCCTTCTGGAGTTTTGAGATCCAAAAGCTCGCGCCGCCTGAACATATTTTGTATATGATTTTGCAGGTTTATATCCAAATTATCCAAATCCTCACTTCCTTTTGGAGGCGCTTATTCAAGCTCCCGTGAGGGTTCGGGAGTGTTTCCAGGGAAAACTCTCACCCCAAAGGAACATTTTAGATAAAATCGATATCTATCGCCCATATTTTGCCTCCCTAGCCCTCACAGCGCTCACGAAGGGGTCAAATTTCAGGGAAGTCTCACTTTGGAGTCTAAAAAATATTTTATGAGATATATTATATAATATGTATTTTATTAGAAATATAATATTATAGATAAGTTATAATAGTATTATTTTAATAGATATTATATAAAATAATAAAAATTAAGTATAGTATTTAGAAGCTATGTTCTTTCATATCCAAAACCCTAATCAGAATAAATCGCCCATTATCTTGTCATAGCTCTTCTGCACGGAATCCATGCCTGGCGTCCCATAAACGTCTATGGTTGTCTTTATGGAGGAATGCCCCAGTATCTTCTGAACCTCTTCCATCCTCATTCCCCTCTCGAGCATCATCCTGGCGAATGAATGCCTGAAAAGGTGCGGATTGATGCATTTCTTGGCAGGGTTGGGGTGCTTTACCCCTGCTTTCTGGCCACACTTTGCCACTATTTCATTGATTTGCTTGAGGGAGATGGTATCCTGCTTGTTGCTTATTATGAGCTTGCCGGAAGACCTGTCGCCGAGGTAGAACTTTATATCCTGAAGGGTGTCCGAATCTACCGGTACGGTCCTGTCCTTATCCCCTTTGCCTTTTCTTATGTATATCCTTTTCTTCCCGAAATCAACATCCTTTACGTTCAGATCCCTGAGCTCGAACCTTCTCATCCCCGTCCTGGCGAGTGTCTTTATTATGACCCTGTCCCTGAGGGAAGAGGCGCACAATATAATTTTCCCTATCTCTTCCTTTGCCAAATAATAGAAAGACTCCTTTCCGGCCTCTGACATACACTAGATTATGTTACACTTATTTATAAAGGTTACGTTTTGGTTATAATTCACTCAAAAATATAACATTTAAGGTAACAAAATACGCATTTTGTAACGTTTTCATAGAAACTGGCAGAAAATCCATCTTGCAGGGTCTTTTGCAGTCCTGGACCCTAGCTTCCGGGGCTCAGAATAGTTCAAAAGCAGAATCTAGCCGGCAGCCTTCTTCTCTTCCTTCTTGCTCGGAGCGGCTTTCTTCTTGTCTGCCTTGTCCAGGCCGTCCTCCAGCTGGTTGAGCTTCTTGAGCATGGCCTCCACGTTGTGCGCTATGTCCCAGCCGTCGTCCGTCAGGAAGACCTTCTTGATGCGCCCCTGCTTGTCGAATCTGACTATGCCAAGGTTCCTAAAGGTGTTCAGGATCTTTATGGTGTGCGAGTAGGTGCAGTCTGATTCCTTCGCAAGGAGCGTGGCGTATACGGCTTTGTCCTTTCCCGTCTTCAGCCCCATGATTATCCTTGCGGGCTTCTCCCTCAAAAACAGGTCCTCTAGTACGCGGTTCTGCGGCATAGTACACACACCATCATTTCAATATAAATTTTATGTATTTGTATTATATAAATGTTTAGTGTCTTATTTCATATAAGATGTGTTATAAAATAATATTCTTATAAGATATAATAAAATAGATATTATTAGAAGATAATATTTTAATAGATACTATAATAAATAATTATTATAAAATATATTCTCCAGTAGTATACTTTCAGCCCTCACGGCCAGAGTGAGAGTTAGGCCCGGAAAGCGCCCCTGAGGGCTCACGGGAGGGTTCGAGAGAGGATAGCGGCTATAGATAGCGATTCTGTAGAATTGTTCTATAGGGAGCGAATCTCCCCAAGGGGCAGAAAGATGTCCCGGCTTGGGAAATGTGAGGATTTCACTTCCATTCCAGTATGAGCGCGGCCAGCATGAGCACGAAGCCACCTATTATGGAGAGGATGAAGCTCAGGCCCATGTTGCCGGGGTTCAGGATGACTTCCGCAGCCGTATAAGCCACGAGCGTTATGGCGAAGCTGAAGAGCGGGATAGCAGCCACCCTCCTTGCGCTCCTCTTCTTATGGGAAACGTTCCTGCCTATCCAAGCGACCGTGCCTGCCATGAAGAACAGGAATGCGGAGTTGGAGATGAACTGGGCCGTGATTTCCATTATGCCCGCGTTCAGATAGCTCAGGACGGCGAAATATCCCCTGTATATCGCCAGGCTCATGAACGCGATTCCAACCACATATCCGAAGAAGGCGAACCTCCTGTTGTTGAAGGAGTCCACGAACTCGTTCAGCATGCGCATGACATATGTGTCAAGCTTGAATCCCCTTATGAAAAGGTAGAGGCCCACGACACCCAGGATGAGCCTCCATCCTTCCAGGCCGAAGATGGCGTATATTATCAGGGCTATGGCAGGCACCCCGAGGACGAGGCGCGAGACCTTCGGGTCCTCCAGGCTCTCCTTCAGGAAGTCCTTCACCTTGAAGTATATGGACTGCAGCTCATCAGCCTGCTTCACTACTATCCTCTTGACGGACAGGATAGGCACGTTTGACTGTATCACAGGGATTATCTGCTCGTCCTCGCTGCCGTCTGTCACGAGGACCACGAAATTCGCCTGGAAGCCCGAGAGCACGGCCTTGAGCTGCTCCCCGAGGATGCGGTCGGACTTGACCCCCACGTCCTTGTCACCCGTGATGATCGCGACTTCCACCTGGTACTGCTTCCTCATCTCGTCAAAGGCCTTGACGGCGCCGAATATGCCGTTGAAGTCAGAGCACTCGGGGTCCCTTATGCCCAGCTCGTTCCCTGCCTTCAGGACGTTCTCCCTGCCTATTATGGGGCCTCTTACGCCTGCCTTCTGGCCCAGGTCATTGTCCCTGTCCACGTTCAGGACGAGTATCTTGTCGGTGGATTTCATGTTTAGAATATGTGGGAGGGGTATAAAAAGGAACTTAGAAAGGCTTGCCCTACTTCTGGTATGGCGGAAACTCCTTTGCATACAAATCATGGGTATAGGGGTCAAAAAGGTCGGTACCTCTCAGGAACCTCTCTAGCTTGCGCTCAGGTGCGCCCCATCCTTTTCTCATTTCAGTTTCGCTGTATTCCTCATGGTGCATTCCTGAGTAGCCCCTTATCTTCATATAATTTCCATGAAAAAGCGGCGAAGCCGGATCATTCTCGCTGATGTATTCCCTCAAATCCTTTGCCTGGACCTCTATTATGGTGCCTTTATATGGCACGACCATGTGGATGGCCCTATACGGAGCCGTTATCACATGGCCATGTGAGTCAGCGCATGACCTTATCTGCATATCAAATGGTTCTATATGGCTCCTTTTCGGCCTGCCCTTCTTGTCAATATAGAGGAGGTATTTCACGTTGCCGAGAACGGTTCCTCCTGATTTCTTATCCTTCTTCTCCACTACCTCCAAGCAGTTCTTGCACTCTACCTGGCTGTCACCGCTGTATTTCAGCATCAGCTCAGGAATGTTGTTGCAATCCTCTTCTGACTCGCATCCCGTCATAAGGCCATATACGTCCCTTATATCCTTCTGCTTCCCGAAGCACTCTTCCACGAATTTCGGGATGAGTCTTCCCTTGGACTTCTTGCGCACTGAAGTGAATCTTATGTTATAATCATTCTTCCCCTGTATCTGAAAGAGATTGGAGGTCTTGACCGCCTCGGTCAGGTCCTTGCAGCTTCCGCATTTCGTGGTGTCAAAAAATCTGTTGAAATACTCGGGATCGTTTACGTATTTGTAGTCCAGCACAGGTACATCAACCTCAATCTCATTTTCGCCTGTCTCTCGGCCGCAGGAATTGCACCTCCCTATATAAAGGAAAGATGTCTTATAGTCCGAGCCCAGCCTCTTGAGGATGGAATGGTTGAGGTTATAGAGATTGTTCTCGCTCACCATCATCTCGTTTATCATGTCACCCTTGATCCTGATTATGGAATCCGTGGGCAGTATTTTCTCGAAATTCTCCTGCGAGAAGAACGCATCCTCCAGCTTCTTCCTTTCCTCTTCGGGCACTATCCCGCGGCGGTATTGTTTGGCCAACCTTTCCATCTCGGCCTTGTATTTCTCAGGAGAAAAAGACTTGTCTTCCAGCTTCTTCCTTTCCTCTTCGGGCACTATCCCGCAGCTGTATTTCTTGACCAGCCTGTCCATCTCAGCTTGGTATTCCTTCCTGAGCTGCCTGAAGCCTCTCCTTACCTCCTCCAGTTCTTTGTTCTTTATGCTGTCATATATTATCATTTCAATCACTATAGTTACTTCACAGTAGCGATTTAAATAACTAATGGGGCCATCGAGACGTCCAATCCTTTTTCCGCAAACGCTTTTTGCATGCTCGCGCGGAAAAGGGTTTTTGAACTCGAGTCTGAAGCTGAATCGCGAAAGAAGCCGATTTCCGACTGAAGGCGTTTCTTGACGCCTTCTTTCTATCGATCGACTTCAACCGACCCGAAGCTCCGATGCTAGACCAAACTACACCATGGCCCCGATTCTCATGAACTCCTTGAAGAGTTGGTTAATATAGAAAAGCGAACAATATTAATATATGGCCAAACAGCCCAAAAAGCCCCTGAATTCTGAGAGGATTATAAGGCGCGATAAAAAGGTCATTTCGCCTTCCTATACAAGGGCTAATTATCCGCTGGTGATAGACCGAGGGAAGGGGATTTACCTGTGGGATGTGGATGGCAAAAGGTATATGGACTTCACATCCGGGATAGCCGTGGCGAACGTGGGCCACTCAAATCCAGAGGTTGTGAAGGCCATACGCGAGCAGACAGAGAAGATTCTCCATAACGCGGGAACGGACTTCTATAACGAGCCCGCGGTGGAACTCGCGGAAAAACTTTGTGAGATAACCCCCGGAAAGGGGAGCAAGAAGGTCTTTTTCACGAACTCCGGGACCGAGACAGTGGAGTGCGCGTTCAAGCTCGCGAGGTGGTACACGAAGAAGCCGCGCATGATATCCTTCCTGGGGGCCTTCCATGGCAGGACATTCGGGAGCATGAGCCTCTCCAGCTCAAAGCTCACGCACAGGGACCATTTCAGCCCGCTCGTACCCGGGATAGATTACACGCCATTCCCTTACTGCTACAGGTGCCCGCTGGGAAAGGAGCACGCATGCGAGCATCCTGATTATGAGTGTTTAGACTACTTGAGGAACCAAATCCTCAAGAGGATAGTCCCGCAGGACGAGCTTGCGGCCATAATAGCAGAGCCCATACAGGGAGAGGGCGGCTACATAGTCCCACCAAGGGGGTTCCACAAGGAACTCCAGAAGCTCTGCAGGGAAGAGGGCTGCCTGTATATTCTTGACGAGATCCAGACAGGCTTTGCCAGGACAGGAAAGATGTTCGCTTCCCATCTTTACGGGGTGGAGCCTGACATAATCTGCGTCTCCAAGGCCATAGCTGACGGGCTTCCCATAGGGGCATGCGTGGCCAAAAGCTCAGTCATGTCCTGGCCTAGAGGAACCCATGCGAACACATTTGGTGGCAATCCGCTCGCATGCGTCGCAGGCCTGGCGTCCATAGGCTACATCCAGAGGGAGAAGCTCTGGCTCAAGGCGGAGAAATTGGGCGAATTCGGCAAGAGATACCTAAAGGACCTCATGCATGAGAAGAAGCTCATAGGGGACGTGAGGGGAGAGGGGCTCATGATGGCGGCAGAGCTTGTGAAGGACAGGAAGACCAAGAAGCCCGCTGTTGAGGAGATAGGAAGGGTGGAGGCCGAGTGCTTCAGGAAGGGCCTGATTGTGATAGGGTGCGGCTACTCCACGATAAGGCTCATTCCTCCACTAGTGATAGAGAAGGACGAGCTTGAGAGGGGGCTGGAGATTTTCGGATCCTCCCTAAAGTGATAGAATGAAAAAATGGTTGCTGCCCATGTTAACCCAAACATTCCACAAGTCCGACACGAACCAGGACGGCTGTGTTGATAACACAGAACTGAACGCGTTCATCTCCCGCTGGCAGCTGGACAACGTGGACGTCACCATAAGGGAATTGATAGAGGCGATTGGGCTGTGGAAAGGAGGAGGATGCTAGCATGAAGAAATACCTTTTGTTTTCAATGGTCCTGTTTTCCTCTTTGTGTTTTTTGGGTCCCAGTTCTGCTTTGGCCGCCACCACATCTTCCATAACCCGGTACGGAATAACATGGACTTTTGACAAGGCTTATGAGTACGGGCAGTTCGCCAACGGAGACTATTGGGTTTTGGGTCCGGTTACGATAACCAGCATAACTCCCGATTGGGATGGGACCCAGCATGGTTGGGAAGTCAATCCAGTTGTCAGTGGGGGACATGGATTTACCACACTTGTTTCTGGTTATGATTCTTCTTTGAGACCAAGCCTTCCATATACTTCTCCCAGCTCAGGGATAGTATCATTTGTTAAGACAATAGGAGGCACTACTGAATTATCATCATCGAAAATACTAACTGCCGCTGTTTTAACAATTGTTACCGCAACTCCTCCTGGTAACGGAGCAACCGTGTTCAGACCTCCTTATGTTGGAACAAGCAAACCTTATTACTATACGGCTAATCTGAGAACTGACTTGCTGCCGTCTCTCGGCCCAGTAGGCACACCACCATCACTTAGTACGGTTGCAAGTAATTTTGCTATGTTACGAATGGATCATAAATCTGGAGCAGTTGGTAGATACTTACGTCCAGAGAATGCCATGAATGATTATCAACCAGATAATTGCATACAGATAAATGAAGGTGCTTTAAGGCTAATGCTCAATGATTCCATTTCAACTAAGATGCCTGCCTTGATTCAGTATGTTCAGACAGGTATTGACAAGGTTCATACAATTCTGTTGGGACAGACATGGCCGGATGGCGGTGGGCATCAACCATGTCATATAACCCAATCGGCATTTACAGCAACACTACTTGATATAACGTCTGTGAAGACTGCTCTGGAAGCAGCAACTTTTTTTCATGCCAGCAGGTTTATTCAGCAGACAAAACGTGATGGTGACGTTCTTTGGGGTCAATCCAATACAGAAACAGGATATTGGACTTATATTGCAACGGGAAGTGGTAATAGGGCACAACGAGATCCTTACAGATATATTGATGGCGGTGATCCGGGGTGGGGTTATGCAAATGTAGTTTCCCAGTCACACAAGGGGGAATATTTAGTAGCGAAATTAATGCCTGTGTTGCAGAGTGCCTGGCCTAATGCTGATTTTACCATAGCGGAAGATTATGCAACAAGATGGGTTGATGTTGGAGCATGGGCCCAACCTGATCCTTGTGCCCCATATCCTTACGTTAAATACTCTGGAAATCAGACAGGAAGGGGGGTAACGTGGGGAGAAGATCCGAATGATAGTCCTGCTGAGTGTATCCTTGATCCTGATCTGGCTTATTACAATTCTCCCACTGATTTCGCTTGTCAGACTGGTCAGCAATGCGGAAGATTTCCAGGGAACCACGGTGTAAACAGGGATTCTGGACAGTATCGAAGTGCCTTTGTAGCAGCAATGTGGAATGCCTATTGGGGAACAACACTCCAGACCTGCTCCCAGCTGGGAGGCTCCTGCTGCTCCTCAGGCCAGACCTGCACAGGAAGCTTCCAGTCCAGCTCGAACTGCGCAAGCCTGTGCTGTGTGGGAGGGACTTGCCAGACACCCGCACAAACCTGCCCAGACGGGACCCCATACAGCCAGTGCTCCACAACAAAGCCGCTGTACTGCTCCTCAGGAACCCTCATAAATAATTGCCAGGCATGCGGCTGCCCAAGCGGCCAGTCATGCCAGGCTGACGGCAGCTGTCAGTCCAGTTCACAATACTTCCTTCCTGGCCAGACTGTCCAGGCAGAATCCGGAACCCTTACCGGAATGCAGGCAAACACGTCAGGCATAGACACATACATCTACACAAGCACAGCAAATCAGGGCTCGGCCAGCTTCACCTTCAACATAACCAATCCCGGCCAGTACCGCATGGAGGCAAGGGCACTTACCGCGAGCATAGGCCAGAACTCCTTCTACGTTGGCCTGGACTTAGAGGTTGCGAACGGAAACAACTCATACGCTTATGACGCCATGCTCTCCAGCACATCCGCATTCGAGTGGGACAACGTGAGCCTTCGCGGCCCCAACGGCCTGCCCGAGCTTGATGAATACGACCCAATGTTCTGGGACCTCTCAACAGGCCTGCACACTTTCATATTTTACGGAAGGGAAGCCAACACCTGGCTGGACCAGATAATCCTCAGGAGAATCCAGTGCCAC
>DATEYJ010000012.1:0-9698 GCA_035256265.1 archaeon | reverse complement strand
GGCTTGGGTGACATCGCTGCGGAAAGTTCCGCAAGGCGAGCCGCTGGAGCGGACTGGAGCCGCATGGGCAGCGCCTGACAGGAGAATAAGCACAATTATTCCTATAAAAACCATGAGAAGTTTCATATTTATATTATCTAGGCTGTTCATAGTATATCCATATTCTCCCCATCAGCAGAGAAGAGACTGCTATTATGAGAAGAATCCCCCAGGTTTCCAGCCCTGGGAAGTTGGGGGCATAGTCCATAAAAACATCCATATTCCCTGAGCTCGTTCTCCCTGACGGATCTGTTGTATTTGCTCTAAGAGTTATTTTATAGGGAGAGCCGTCGGCTTTCGGGCCAGTGGATACAACAAGCAAGGTGAAGACCTTCTGTTCACGGGGATTGAGGGGAACCGTGAAATTCCTCTGGTCGGCGGTGTAGTAGACTCCTGCCTCCTGTGAGAACTTGGCCAGTCCGGTTGGGTAATCCCCTCCCAACCACACGGTTATGTTCGCATAGCTCGAATCCGGATTGCTTATGTAAGTCTTTACAAGGCTGTTCTTGCCCATGTGCATGTGTACACTATCCGCTGCAAATGTTGCCAATTGGGGGGCTTGCGCAAAGGTAACATTCAACACAAGAATGATTGCAATAGCCAGGGAGGCAAAGAACAACTTCATGTTGAATATTTGTTTTCCGGTAATAAATTAGGAAGCCCCTGATAGCCCTGAAGGGGAATCCGCGCCTTTCAGCTTGGCATCCTTTATCACGAACCTTCCCTCTCTTCCGTTCCACTGCGCTTCCGAGTCCGTTATCTCCATCCTCCTGCTGAATATGGGGCCGTTTATGACAAGCGTGCGGAAGCTCTCGCAGTCACCCTTGCACGCCTTCCTTGGAGAAAGCAATTTCAAGTCGCTCTTCTGGACAGCCTTCCCGAGCAGCCTCTTGTCCATACCTTTGGAGTACACGACCAGTATCTCGTATCCCGCATCCAAGGCGCTCTTCCAGAGCGAGTCCTGCCTCTTCCTGGCCAGCGGCGTCACCAGCTTGAGCCCTGCAGACCTGCATATTCCGGAAAGCATGGCCTTCTGCCTCTTATCTAGCGCCACCCCCACTACGACAGCGTCTATCTCCTTCTTGAGGGACTCCAATGCGCTCCTTATCCCATCCTGCTCCTTCCCGGGCTCCAGCTTCTTCGTCACCAGCTTGAGGCCAAGCGAAAGGGACTGTATGATGGCCAGGCTCATGCTCGAGTAATTGTACATGTAGGGCTCGGGCTTCTCCGAGAAGAATGACACTATGTACCTGACCTCGTCCTTCTTGAGGCTTTCCTGTAGGGCGAGGACGGAATCCTTGCCTCCTGAGAAAAAGACTGCCACTTTCATAGTATCAGCTATTTGATTTGCCAACTTTTATATCCAAGCAGATTTTAAAGACTCTCGGGCCATATGGAAGGACCTTCCTCCTCTGGAGGACTTTCATGCTCCTCTTGGCCTTTTTCGCAGCCTTGCGCACAAGGCCCTCCGCCTCCGAGTAAAGGTCATCCTCGTGCGCATAGGAGTAGAAATTAATTATTCCTCCTTTGGGCTTGAGGCATGCGAAAGCCTCTCCCAGGAACTTGTAACCTTCCTTCGGGAGGGGCATGACCACGCGGTCGCATTTCCCGTAAAAAGGCTTTGCAGCCTTCTTCACGTCCCCAAGGATGGGCTCCACTTTCTCCTGGACCTTGTTAATCCTGATGTTATCCTTCATGTATTCCACAGCATCCGGGTTTATCTCTATGGCATATACTTTCCCCACATGAGGCTGTTTATTCGCAATCATGATTGCGTAAGGCCCCGCACCCGCAAAGAAAACCATTACAGTTTCCTTGGGCCTTACCTGCTCCGCAATCCTCTGGCGCTCTGTCGCTTCCCTCGGGGAGAAATAAGCCTTGGCCACGTCCAGCTTGAAAGAGAGTCCGCATTCCCTGTGCACGGTCTCCGTGCTCTTCCCCACAAGCACTTCCAGCTCCCTGAGCCTGAAAAGCCCTTCCCTCTCCCCCAGCTTCCTAGCCACGGTCTTTATGTGGGGCTGTGTCTTTGCCAGCGCCTTCGCTATAACAAGCTTCTTGGACTCAAGCTCCTCCGGGATTTCTATTATCGCTATGTCCCCTATTATGTCAAAACCGGTCCGCAGGAAAGCGAGCTTAGCCTTCGGGATTTTCCCCGCCAGCTCCTCTTTAAGGCCCATAGTATTTTATGAGAGAAAATCCATAAATATAAAGAAAGGAACCAAATAATAGCCAATCAGAATTAAGCCTGAAGGCGGCGAAGTCGCCTTCTTTCGAAAAATCGGGTGATGTGTTATGGTTACGTTGGATCTTCTTTCGAAGCTTGTAGAGGCCCCTTCGATCTCAGGCTCGGAGCAGAGCGTGAGGGATATAATGCAGAAGGAGCTCAAGCCTTACGTGGACGAGAGCCGCGTGGACAAGGTGGGAAACCTCATAACAAGGAAGGGGAAAGGATCCCCCAAGATACTTCTCGCGGCCCACATGGACGAGCTGGGGCTCATGGTCAAGTACGTGGACAAGCAGGGCTTCATATGCTTCGAGACTATCGGAGGCTGGGACGAGAGGATACTTCCTGGAATGAAGGTCCATATCCACGGCTCCAAAGGTACTGTCACAGGTGTGATAGGAACCAAGCCCATTCACCTTCAGGACAAGGATGAGCAGAAGAACCCCTTCAAGCTGAAGGAACTATTCATAGACATAGGGGCGGCTAGCAGGGAGGAAACGGAGAAGGCAGGAATCTCCATAGGGGATTTCATAACCCGCAGCGGAGAGGTGAGCAAGCTCCTCGGAACAAAGGCCACGGGAGCGGGCTTTGACAACAGGGTGGGTTGCGCGGTCCTTATAGAAACCATGAAGAACCTGAAAGGCTTCAAGGGGACGGTTTACGCTGTAGGAACAGTCCAGGAGGAGATAGGCCTCATAGGCGTGAGGGGAACCATATTCGGCCTGGAGCCGGACGTTGTCCTTGCCCTTGACACGAACATAGCAGGAGACACCCCGGAAATCAAACCCAATGAGTCCAATCTAAAACTTGGCAAAGGCCCGACCCTCGACCTGAAGGACGCCATAAGCATAACGAACCCGAAAGCGAAGAAATGGATACTTGAGACCGCGAAGCAGGCCAAGATGAAAGTCCAGGTTAACGTGATGAGCGGAGGCGCGACTGATGCTTCCATAGCTCCCATGATAAGGGAAGGCGTTCCTGGAGCATGCCTTGCCGTGGCCGTGAGATACGTCCACACGCCCGTGGAGGTGGTGGACTTGAAGGACATGGAGGCCACAGCGAAGCTTGCCGCGGAGTGCGTGAAGAGCGCGGGGAAGTATTTCTGAACAAGAGGATTTTATGGAACTCTCAAGCTCCTCTTTCGCTAACGGGGGTAAAATCCCCCTGAAGCATACCATGCCAGGGATAGGAGGAAGCAATATCTCAGTCCAGCTTTCCTGGAAGGATGCCCCTCCCGGGACCAAGTCCTTCGCCCTTTCTATCGTGGATATTCACCCTGTGGCCAGGGAGTGGGTGCACTGGCTTGCTATAAACATCCCGCCAAATGTTAATTCAATCCCGGAAGGCGCCTCAGGAAAGAGCATGCCCAAGGGATGCTTCGAGATTTCCAATTCCTTCGGAGGTTTGGGATACGGAGGCCCGCAGCCCCCAAAGGGGACAGGAGACCATCCCTACGTGGTCACGCTTTACGCGCTTAATGTGGAAAAGCTTCCCCAGAACTTCAACACATCCCTCACGGACTTCAAGAAATCCCTCGTGAAGAAGATTATTGCCACGGCCACGATAACAGGGAAGTACGGGCGCTAGGACTCTTAAGCGGGAAAAACAAAATATAATCAATGAAAGGTAAAATCCTCATACCCCTTGCAGTCTTTTTCTTCCTGGCAGCCGGAACTGCCTCTGCAACAGAATACTACGTAGACTTTGAAGGCGGCAACGACTCCAATGATGGTCTCTCAACCTCAACACCCTGGATGCACTGTCCTGGTGATTCTAACGCAATGGGTTTTTCTTCATCAGCTATTCTTAAAGCGGGTGATAGAATCTTTTTTAAAAAAGGAGTTGTGTATAGGGGACAGATAATGGCTAATCGTGATGGTTCTGAGGTGGCAAGCGGCTCAAATGCTGCGATTAATTCTTCTGGCATTTTTACTTCAGAAGGCAAGAATTTCTTATCTACAGTTTCCACTGGTGACCTTGTTTTTATCTACCATTCCTCTGCCACAGGCGCATGGATAAATACTGTGGGAATTTTTTCTGTAGACTCTGTCAATTCAGATACGCAGCTCAGACTATCCAATTTTAACAAAGACGCCCATTCTATCCCTGAAATGACTTACAAGATATGGAGGCCTGTTACCTATACATCAAGATCAGACTGGGGTAATGGTGATGCCATATTAAGCGGGAAAGACGACTCTGGCAATCCAACTTGGTATTACATGGTAGGTACATTCGCAAATTACATCAGGTTTTCTCAGTTGAAATTCCAAGATACAAAATACCCAAACGGATATCCAGGAACTTCTTGCACTAATGCTGGAATGGGAGCGCTTCATGGTTGGTCTGCTAATAAAAAGGGGATAATAATAGACAATTGCAAGTTTGAGCGTACCTGGAGAATCTGTCCGACTTCTTACACGGGATATATTCTTATCATAAACAATACTGCAAACGATGTCGGAGCAATTGGATTTGAAGGTGGAGGTTCGTATGGCCTGTTTGAAGACAATTTAATCGAAAATTCCGGTGGCGGTGTTAGATGGACCGGCAGCTATGCTGTAATCAGAGGAAATAGACTAATCAATCTCGCCAAGTCCGCAAGCGTCATTTGTTCGTTCCATTCTGATGGAATTATGTCATTTGGTGGAGTTTCGCACACATGGATAATCAATAACTATCTCTTCAATACATTAGAGGGTATTTACCTTACCTATACCGCAGGAGGAACTTCTTATTTCACTATTGTGAATAATGTGATCATTGGAAATTATGGAGCTCCTGGCGGCAGTGGAGATTTTGCGATTTTTGCTAACCAGGCTCCTAATACAAGAATCTATAACAATATGATTTTTGGTGTGCCAGGAACACAAGGCTGGTTAAAAGCAATAGGCATAGGAGCTTGTGGCGGTGGATACGGCTCTCCAAATTGCGAGGTAAGGAATAATCTCATATACATTCCTAACGGTACAGTAGCCTACATGGGTACTTGCGACGTGAATTCTTCTGTTGGTTTTTTAAGCGATTATAACGCTGTCTATATCCCTAATAAGGATCGTGGAAAAGAGTTCTTACTATCCGGAGTCGAAAAAGACTTTTCAGAATGGAAAGCTTCTGGCTATGACATGCATGGAGCAAATTCCACACCACAACTAACGGACATATATGGAAACGCTTACGCAGATTTTGATTTAAGATTGGCTTCTACAGACACTATCGCTAGAGATAAGGGAACAACAGGTTTGCTACCTTTCGATATTAATAATATCCTTCGCCCCCAGGGATCTGCATGGGACATAGGAGCATACGAATATACAGGCACACCACAGATCTGTTCCTCAATTGGAGGCTACTGCTGTCCCTCAGGCTACACATGCTCCCAGCCGGCGGTCGGCTCAGGCTGCACAGGAACCTGTTGCATTTCTGCCATATATTGCACGCAGAGCTGCATCCCCTCCTGGACCTGCACAGCCTGGGGCTCATGCGCAGGCGGCCTCCAGACCCGCACCTGCACAGACTCAAACAATTGCGGCACATCAGAAGGCAAGCCTGCGGAGAGCCAGGCCTGCTCAACCGGAGGCCTGTCAATAGGCAGCAGGGTCCAGGTAATCACGAGCCCGTCCCTCCGTGTGCGCTCATCTCCAGGCTTGGGTGACGCGACCGTCCTCGGCAACCAGCCCTACGGCATGAACGGCACCATCATCGGCGGCCCCGCATACATGGACAACTATACCTGGTGGCAGATAGACTATGATTCTGACCCTGACGGCTGGTCCATTGAGAGGATAGGAACTGATGCGTTCCTGGCTGCGCTCGCTTGCGTCCACAAATCCGACTCGGACTGCAATGGCTGCGTCTCCAGCACAGAGCTGTCGGCATTCATCTCCCTCTGGTACCTGGACAGCTCCAGTCCCACTCTGAAAGAATTGATAGAAGCTATTGGGCTGTGGAAAATGGGGTGCTAAACCACTTTCACCTGCGCCCTGAGGGGGATTATCTCAGGCTCTCCCTGGTAAATCTCCACCGTCCCGACTATCTGGATTCTATCCCCGTTCTTTATCTCTGTCAGGTTCACTCCGGAATATGCAAGCCTCTCCACGTCGCTCTCCCACACCACCACGCGCACCTTGTCCTGGCCCTCGCGCAGGTTGAAGAACACATGTCCGTTCTTATGAAGGTATACTTCAGAAGCATAACCGCTCACGTTCACGACCCTTCCGGCAAGGTTCCCTGATATATCCCCCACATTCACGCTCTCCGAGCCCAGGCTGAGCGCTGCAAAATAAAGAACAATCATGCTAAGGACAGAGCCTATGAGGCAAATCCTTATCACGAGCCTGTCATCCATCTCCATCACGCTTCTCTTTGAGAGGAAAGGACTTAACATCCGAATAGATAGGACCCTGGGGAGTGAGCACGCTCTGCTTGAGCTTTACCTCCTTCACGCGGCTTTCACCCAACTTCACGTCAGCCAGGGAGCGAACTTCACGCGCCAGCTCGTGCACGTTCCTTCCTGACTTCACGCGGGCTATCGTGAGGTGAGGGCTCGGCTCATGTTCCTCTTCCCTTATGAAGGAAAGGCAGGAATCAAGCTTCTTTGCAAGCCTTATATACTCTTCATTTCCTTCCTTCACGCCTGCCCATATCACCTTCATTCGCTCTTGGCTCCCGAAGTAGCCTATCCCGTGGAAAGAAAGCGTGAACTCAGGGAAGTCCTTCACGCATCCGGAAACCAGCTTCTCTATCTGCTCACTCCTGTTCTCGACTTCGCCAAGGAATTTGAGCGTGAGGTGGAGGTTCTCAGGTTCCACAAGCTTGAGGTCAAAATCCTTTGAGCTAAGCCTGTCCTGAATAGAAATGATGTTCCCTATAACTTTCTCATTGAGCTCCACGGCCACGAAAAGCCTCATGGGATATTTCATGAATCGCTGGAATATAAATCTCCACCCTACGTAAGCATTACGGGGCAATTACACCACGTGCACAGGAGTCATTCACGCACATTCACATAGCTACATGAAGGCGTGAAGTTGTAACCGAAAGGCTTATAAACCCTGGCTCCAATCTCTATCTTGCGCGGATTTTGTACCGATGGAAAAAAAATTGGGTGCTACTGAATGGATTATGAAAGACAGCTAAAGTCATTCAATTGGAATTCAAACCCCTTTACTTTTCAGATAACCCCTAGCATATTCGTGGGGTACAGCAAAGAGCTCAATGAGATGGCCATGGGGCTCCAGAGCGGAAACAAATTCTCCCTTCTCCTCGGACCCACGGGCTCCGGGAAGACGACCATGCTCAAATACCTCGAGCAGAAGTTCAATGGCCATACAAAAATAATCTACATATCAAAGCCCCCGAAGGACGCGAGGGACTGGGTGACCGTGTTCGAGAGGATAACGAAAAGCAGGATACCTTTCAGGAAGAAGAGCATAAACCTCTACAACCTGAACGAGCACGTGAAGAAAGGCCTGAAGGGAAGGAAGCTCCTGCTCTTCGTGGACGAGTGCCACGAGGCCTCCCTCGAGAGCCTGGAATGGCTCCGTAGCCTCACGGACCAGGTGGATAATCTCTCTGTGGTCCTGGCAGGGCTTCCTATCTTCGAGTCCACCATGAAGTCCAACCTCGAGACCTTCATGCGCAGGGTCGGGACAAGGGTGGACCTTGGCAACCTCTCCAGGTCCGAAACAAGGGAGCTGATAAAAAGGCGCATAGAGCTCGCGGGAGGGGATGACATAAGGCCCTTCTCCCACAACATAATAGACTACGTATATGAGAGGACAGGCGGCTTCCCCCGCGAGGTCATACGCGTGTGCAATGAGCTGAGCTTGAAGGCCCTGGAGAAGAACATAACCACCGTGGACACTGACTTCCTCAGGGAGACGGACGCCCCGGAGGCCAGGCTGTCCGCGGACAGGATAAGCAGCCTTCCCGAAAGGCAGAAGCTGCTGATGGAAACCCTCGCAAAGCACGGGGAGCTCACGCCCGCGCAGATAATCTCCAAGCTTGATATAGAAGAATACAAGGACAGGGAGAACGGCGTTCGCGCAGTTAACAATGTCCTCAGAAGGCTCATGAAGGAGAAGCTCGTGGAGCGCAGGAAGTCCGGGAAGGCTTACGTGTACAAGGTCTCGGAGAGGTTCCAGACCCTGCTAGTGAAGGCGTGACCAATCCATTCGAACACTAGAATGAAGGCGTTCGCTAACGCCTTCCAACCACAATCGAAGGTCTAGGTCTTACCCCAAGAAATGGGTCTTCATAGTAATCTTTGTTCTTCTAATTCTGAAATTGCCGTGAGCTACTTTTTTGGCCCGGCTTTTGTCAGGACAGCTATCGCGAATCCCAGCAGGGTCATGAAGAATCCCACATAGAATACCGATATCATCCATCCAGAGACCAGGAAAGACCCTGCCGCGCCGATGGCTCCTATGACCATGCCTAGGATAACAAGAGACAACCCGAACTTCTCCCAGAAGGTGCCTTCCATGACAGATATTTAGCCCTTACTGATAAATATGCGTTATGATAGGCGGGATTGACGGCAAAGCCGATACCTTCTTGTATCTGGATTCAGAGGAAATGCAAAGGCTCCCGGATGAAACAATAGAAGGAGTTCTTGTAAAAATTCACAAGCCAAAGAGGCAGGGAACGGTATACCTCTCCGTAGACGATTCCCGGAAGAACGAGAACGGTCCGAACGGGATAGGCGTGGATGACAAAGGATATTGGGGAGTTCAGGACGGCTTCTGCGTCAGGTTCTTCATGGGAACGGAATGGCATCGAGAGCTCCAGAAAAAGGGGAGGATTGGGACAAGGCTGCGAATGCGGGACGGAAGTGAGATTCATGTTTATGACAGGTCAAGGCTTGATGGCATGGATGCAGGCGCTGCGGAATACCTTGAATTCTATCGCGACAATAAGGAAAGGCTGCCAGAAGATTTCGCCTAAAGGCAGCAAATATACAGGCAAAATTAACCTTTAAATAGCTTCCAGCCAATATATGAAACAAGGTTTTCACGTATTATAATTACAATTGGGAGGTTTTCGTTATGGAGGACAAGGAAAGGATAAAGAGCAAGAAGCTCATAGGCAAGATTCTGATTTCCGAGGAGAGCGGGAAGAAGTTCGGAGTGATAGGGGACATAGACTATGTGTCAGAGTCCGGGGAGCTCATAAACCTCGTGCTCGTGGATACCACGCCCCACTCATCCGGCCTCAACCTTCAGCAGGACGAGAAGGGCCGCTTTTTGGTTCCTTTCTCAGCCGTGAAGTCCGTGGGGGACTTCGTGATAGTGGCAGAGAAGGACATAATGTAAGTTGGGGGCTAACAGCTCCCGCCTTTTGTTTTGAGGTTATTATGCCAGATGAATATGATTCTCCTAGCGGCGGGGAATTTGCGTCCCTGATAAGTCTTAAAACAAAAGGCGGGAGCTGT
>DATEYJ010000011.1:0-2920 GCA_035256265.1 archaeon | reverse complement strand
ACTTCATGCAGAGCATCCTCTCGTGGGCCGCCCAAAGGAAGGGCGGGGCGCAGGTCGCTTGAATATTTTCAAGAAAAAGGAATCGCAATATTCTCGAATGATATACTTGCATCCAACGGGAAAATATTAGAAATCATAAACCGCGCAGACTTCTGAATTATTTCTGCGACTTCCCAATCTCTTCTCTCAGGACTTCCGCCACAATCTTCCCGGAAATCTTCCCGCGCACTTTCTCCATGACAATCCCCATGAGGGCGGCCTGGGGGTTCGGCAGGGAAAGCGCCTGCTGGTTCGTGGAGACTATGTCCCGCACTATGTGGCGGAGCTCCTCCATCTGCATGGCCTGCGCTCCTGTCTTCTCCAGGATTTTCTCCATACCAATCTCGGGATTCTCTGCCTGCGCCCTGAGTATCTCGGGCATCTTCTCCTTCGAGAACTTCTTCTCGTGCAGGGCCTTGAACGCATGCAGGAAATGCTCCTCCGTGAGCCTGTCCACAGGGACTCCTTCCCTCCTCAGGTAGACAAGAGTGGAGGTGAGCGTGCCCGCCACAAGCACAGGGTCTGCCAGAATCCTGACTCCTTTCTCGAACAAATCCGCCATCCCGGACTGAATAACCTGGCGGGAAATCTCCTCGCGCATCTTATATTCCTTTGAGAAGCGCGAAATCTTGTCCTCTATGAGCTCGGGGAGGTTCTTCCGGATATGAGCAAGCTTCTTCTCGTCCAGGGGTATGGGAGGGATGTCCGTCTCCGGATACATGCGGGCGGAGCCCGGGAGCGGCCTCATGTATTCCGAGTCCCCTGAATCCAGCGCTTTCCGCGTCTCCTCAGGCACTCCCCGGAATAGCTGGTTCACCCTTTCCGAGACGGCATGCATGGCTTTCTGGCATTCCTGCCTCTGGCCCGCGGCCATCACGAGCAGGTCATCCTTTCCCGCGGCCAGGAATTCCGAGAGCCTCTGGAAATCCTCTTCTAACTGGTATCTCTCCATCTCCTCATCGCTGTGGATTATGCCTTTCACTCCAGCCTTCACTCTCACGTAATTCGCGATTTCGTTCCCCAGCGTCCTCGTGGGAGTGAGCTTCCTCTTGAACATCCCAGAAAAGCCGGGTATTCTGATGGCAAAGACGTTCTTCCCCGATGTTATCTTTGAAGGGGAGCCTGCAAAAATCCGCGTGACATCAATTCCCTCGTTCTTCAGAGGGCTGAATCTCTTCTCCTCCTTGACTGAAGGCGTCGTCCGAGACGCCTTCGCTCTTTCAATAAGCTCCTTCCTGATCTGCACAAGCGAGAGCTGCCTCTCAGCCTCCTTCTCCACAAAGGCCGGAATGAGCCTTAGCTCCTGGCTGCCCTTTATCTCGATTCTGGCGCCTTCCCTTACTGAGATGTTTATGTCCTGGCGGATTGTCCCTATCCCCCTCTTCACCTTTCCAGTGGAGCGCAGGAGCATGCCTATGGCCTGGCACACCTCCTTGGCCTGTTCAGGGCTTCTTATGTCCGGGGAGGTGCCTATCTCCACAAGGGGTATGCTCAGCCTGTCCAGGCCGTAAGCCACAGTCCTTTCATCAGACCAGAGGATCTGGCAGGCCTCCTCCTCCACAGAAACATTGGTTATCCCGACCTTCCCTTTCTGCGTCCCGAGGAATCCGTTCAGACCCACGATGGCCGTCCTCTGGAACCCTGTGGTGTTAGAGCCGTCTATCACCTGCTTCCTCATCACATGAATCTCGTCCGGGATCTCGCAGCTCAGCATCGCGGACACGGTGAGCCCTATTTCCAGCGCTTCCTTGTTCATGGGATGGGGAGGCTCGCAGTCCATCTCCACGAGGCAGGATGCGTGGGGATAAATCTTGTAATGGAATTCCTTCCCCCTCAGGACCTCATGAGTGGCGGCTATGTCTATCTCCCCTGTCTCCCCTGCCACGGCCCTGAGCTTCCTCCGAATCTCGCCTGAAGGCGTCCCGGACGCCTTCTCTCCAGTCGGCTCTTCTGTGCCCTCGGAAGCGCACTCGCAGAATAGCTTCCTCGTGTCCAGCTGCTGGTGAATCTCGACTCCACACTTCAATCCGATTTTCCCGTAGTCTATCATAACCTCACATTCTTCTCCCCGTTCAGGGATTCCCTGGTGGTCTCCACGATCTTCCTGAATGCCTCGTACTTGTCCCTTACCATGTCCTTCCCCTCGGGCACGACTATCTTGCGGGACCAGCTCCTCTCTATCTCCTCAGCCACCCAATCACAGGCCTCCTTCACCCCGAGCCCCATCTCGTGGCAGGCCTCCCAGAAAAGGGCAGGGACAATATCGAATGTGTACATGGCGTCCGCGCTCGCCAGGATTCTCGCCTCTATGGATTCCGGAACCCTGTCCTTCGATTCTCCCCTGTGAGTGAGTATGCACTCCTTGACCTTGTCTATCACATCCTCCGGATAATTGTGGTCCCTGAGTATTATCTCGGCGTCCTGGACACCTGAAAGGTGGTGGTTCACGTCCCCGTAGCGGATCTTCCCTATGTCATGCAGCCATACCGCCAGCTCGAGGATCTCCCTGTCTGCATTGTGCATTTCCGCGAGCATGTCCGCGTACTTCTTCACGACCATGAGATGGAGATTCCACTCGTACATCTTGTTCGCTTTGCGGAGTTCCCAGCGGACGAGTTCCTTTATTTTATCTATCTTTGCTGTCATATTCTTCGACCTTGCAATTGTTGTCCAGAAGTAGGGCTTTGCCTACTTCATGTAAGACCTAATATAGGTATGTTTCCGGGAGGCTCCTTGTCGTTATCTCCCCTGCGTAGTTCGTGAGCATCATCTCTCTTATCTTATCCATGCTCTTGGTGTGCCCGAGCACCCAGCCCAGCTTCACGTACGCGGTCTCGGGGAGCATGTCCTCCCCCGGGATGGCCTTTGCCTCGTGGAAGAG
>DATEYJ010000010.1:0-7703 GCA_035256265.1 archaeon | reverse complement strand
AAGGCCATGAGCTCCGAGGGGCCTCTCATGTCCCACTCCCCCAGAGCGCCCGAGCTTAGGACGAACGGGCACCTGTACTTCCTGACGAAGCGTGCGGTCTCCATCATGGAGGTGAGCATGTTCGAGCGGGTCTTCTTGTATGCCTGCATGACCTCCCTGAAGTCAAAGCATATGGCCACATTGTTCCTGGCCCCCAGCCTTGCCAGGATGTGGTTTATCCCAGGCTGGCCGTTCTCCAGGATGGGAGCGACAAGGATGTCCACTTCAGGAGTTTCCAGCGCAGCCCTGTTAATCTCCTCCGACCCTCCCCTCACGAGGATGAGCTCGGTCTGCCTTCTTATGGACTTGGCCAGCTGCCCGATATCGTGCGGCCTGGCCTTGATCTCAATCCCCACAGTCACGTCAGAATTGAGTTTTTTGGCGCTTGTCTGAATCTCATGGAGGCTTGCTCTGCTGCTCCATGGGATGGTAACCCCAATCCCGGAGAATCCGAGCCTCTTAGACATTTCCGCAGCCTTCTCCAGCTCCGTCATCTGCACGTGCATATCATAGAACATGCTTAAATTTGGATTCCAATCTTAAAATATGTCCCAGGGTTTCAAGCAAGGAAAAGAGAGCCTTATAAGCCTCCTTAAGGCAGGAGGCTACCTGAGGAGCAGGAGGGTGGAGTCAGCCTTCAGGAAGATCCCCCGGGAGGCCTTCCTTCCCAAAGGCATGGAACGGCACGCTTATTCAGACCAGCCTCTGCCCATAGGCTCAAGCCAGACCATATCCGCCCCGCATATGGTGGCCATAATGACCGAGCTCCTGGAGCCCAGGAAGACAGACACGGTCCTTGAGATAGGGGCAGGCTCTGGCTACCAGGCCGCCATACTCTCCCGGCTCGTGCGCAAGGTCTACACAGTGGAATTCTTCCATGAGCTCGCTTCTCTCGCGAAGAAGAACCTCTTACGGTCAGGGATAAGGAACGTGGAAGTGATTCCAGGGGACGGGAGCAGGGGCTATCCGGAGAAGGCCCCCTATGACAAGATAATAGTCACCTGCGCAATCCCCATGGAAGTCTTTGATTCCCTTGGGAAGCAGCTCAAGAATGGAGGAATCATAATCGCTCCTGTGGGCGAGGCCTATGGCGTGCAAACGCTGACATCCGGAAAGAATATCCGCGGAAAGCTGGAGAAGAAGGAGCACCTCCCGTGTGTGTTCGTCCCTCTCAGGACGTGATGTTCACAACAATCTTATAAATTACATCTACAATTCCATTCCATGGACAGGAAGATTGACATGGACTCCTGCGAATGGCTCCTTCTGGACCTGAGGCCGGGCCAGAGCTTCCTCTCCACCAGGCCGTTCAGCTGCCCCAGGTGCGGATGGAAGAGCGACAGGTGGTTCATGAACGGCACTCCCCATCCGGAGCCCCACCTCATATGCCCGAATGACCACTATCCCCGCATCTCCTCCTTCTCGCTTTAGCAGGAAATAGCAATTCCGCAGCGAAGAATAAGCTGAATCACCCCACCATGGGCCTGATTTCCTGGCCGAAAAACTTTGATGCCTTTTTGCAATAGGCCTCTATGTTGTCCCGGAAATAGGGAGGATGCCGCTTCTGGATATGGCCTATCATGTAATACACTGTGGCTATCATGGTCCCGTAACCCGCTTTCTTGGGAAGCGGAATGCCCAGCCTCCTTGTCCCGAAGAGCTTGTTCTTGTAGCCGAAGCTTATGAACATCTCCTTTTCCGATTCCACTACGGTCTTTGCATGCTTTGTCTGCTCAAGGGTGAACACCCTTTCTGAAACGAGCGGTCCGAACAGCTCATCAAACTTCGTCAGGAACATCTCCCTTGCAAGCTCGAACTCATGCGGAATCAATATGAAAAATGCATCATAGTTCCCGAGGTCCTGGGGAATCTTCATTCTCTTTATGTGTTCCAGAATCTTTTTCGGGTCCTCCCCTGTCCTTGAAAGAATCATGCCCAGGTAGGTGGATACATTATATGTATAGGGTTCAGGCTGCCTGGGGAAGACCTGAACCTTGTCAGCATATTTCCTGGCAGGGGCATCCGGATTGCATGTGAGAAGGACCGTGGGAATCTTCCTTTTCTTCAGCTCCTTGGCCATCGCTGGCGCATCCTTGCCTCCTGAAGCGGATATGAGCACGGCCCCGTCTATCCCCCCGATCGAATCAAGCTTCTGCCTGTAGTTGCTCTCGTCCGCAAAAACGGCATTCTTATCCTCAAAAATAATCCTGCCCGCAGCAGCCGCATTCACGCTTCCAAGAATGAGCGGCCTCCTGAATTCCGGGATTTCCAGCCTTGGAGGCCTCTCCTTGGAAAAAAGCTCCAGGGCTGACACGACAATCTCGTCCAGGTCCTTTATCTGGGATTTGTCAAAAGCCATGTTATAAGATTGTTTCCGGGGCAATAAAAAGCCCCCGCCGCTACTTCCCTGACTGGCCCATGAAGAAGAAGCCTATACCGAGGATGAAGGAGGCTAGGGCGAACAGGAAGGGGAAGAACGCGTCCATGTTCAGGAAATAAGGGATTACGAAGAACGCGACGGCTGCGATCATCAGGACTATCCCCACGGCAAAGTTGTATGTGCGCTTGTCCATATTCTCTAGAGGGATTCCTGCCTAATAAAGGCTTGGGCATATTTCCAATATATTTCGCCTTATCCAACTATATAGCATGCACTCCACCAGACATCAACGTGTTTTCAAGAAATCCCACCTCTGGCTCCCCATTCTCGTTATATTTATCCTGCTCCTTGGCATGCCTGCCCCTCCGGGCCTGAGCCTGCTCGGGTGGAGGGCCATAGCTGTCTTCGTTCTGGTGGTGATGCTCTGGGTGACAGAACTAGTCCCCCTTCCTGTGGCAGCCATTCTCGGAGGTGTCCTGCAGCCTCTCCTTGGAATTGCCACGGTCACGGGAGCCCTGGCAGGGTTCGCCTCCAGCTCGGTCTTCCTTATACTTGCGGGGTTCATAATAGCCGCGGGGCTTGTGAAGACCGGCCTGGACAAGCGGATAGCCTACTCCTTTGTGGGAGCCTCAAAGAAGCCAGACATGATACTTCTGGGATTAATTCTTGCCACAGGCATCCTTTCCTTCCTGATATCCAACACAGCCACGGTCCTGCTCATGCTCCCCATAGCGATAACCATTGCGGCCAAGACAGGACTGGACAAGAAGATGCTCCTTCTGGCGACCGCCTTTGCCGCGAACATAGGGGGAGTGGGCCTGCTCGTGGGGACTCCGCCCAACGTGATGGCGGCCGGAGCCGTGGGCTGGGGCTTCTATGACTGGATGTGGATAGGCCTGCCTTTCGCCCTTATCATGCTTTTCTGCCTGTGGTTCTCCTTTAAAATCCAGTTCAGGCCCCACAAGACCGGGAAGGGCGAGTCCCTGGAGAAACTGGGGCCCATCAAGAAGTCCGAGAAGAAGTGCGCTTTCGTGATTTTGCTCACCCTCGGCCTCTGGGTCACGGAGCCCTTGCACGGGATAGACAGCGTGGTGATAGGCCTGGCAGGAGGCTTCCTCATGTTCCTTCTCCTGTTCGACTGGAGGTTCTTCGAGAGGGAGACGGACTGGGGCTCCATAATCCTCATAGGAGGGGCCATCTCCATCGCGAACGCGCTCGCCTCCACAGGAGCTGCCGCATGGATCGCGGGAGGCTTCCTTTCAGGGACAGGTTTCACGAACCCCATACTGATAGTGTTCGGCTTCAGCCTCATGGCCATGGCTGTGACGCAGTTCATCCAGAACACGGCCACTGCGGGGATGTTCATACCCGTGCTTGTGGGGGTGGCCCAGCAGGCAGGCATGAGTCCCGCAAGCGCAGTCATAATCCCGAGCATAGCCGTCTCAATGACCTTCCTGCTTCCTCCTGGAACAGCACCTAATGCTATTGTCCATGGCAAAGGAGGAATCTCCACCCGCGAGATGTTCAGGGCAGGGATACTTCCCACCATATTCTCGATAATCCTGCTGCTCCTGTTCAGCGTGCTGTTCGTGGGAAGGATATGAGAAATCAATAATAAGTTTCTTTGAGCTTAAGTGCGCTTAGTCTATTCAGTTCCCTTCTTGTGGGCGGCTTGTCCATCTCCAACACAAAGCCGGTATGATCGGGGAGTTCAGAAAAATTTATCAGATACCTTCCGCTAAATCTTGATTTCTTAACAGCATTTTCTATGGCAGAACACGCTTCTTCTGAAATGTCTTTCGGCAGTTCTTCTAATCCCGGTATAGACTGGACTGCGAATTTATGCTGGTATTCTTCTACTGACATAATCTTTCTTTAGCAGTTAGTTTTAAAAACCGGTATTGTAACTGAAAAGCCGCTCATTCGTCTTCCATCTCGCTTTTGTGGGTAGGATATGAGAATCAGGCTCACTTTTCCACAGTCACCCTGCCGGAGTTCGCATCCACAGCCACCATGTCTCCTGTACTGATGAGGCTTGTGGCATTCCCCGTCCCCACTATGGCCGGCATTTTCATCTCCCTCGCGACCACCGCGAGATGGCACAGCCTCCCACCCTGGTCTGATATGACAGCCGAGAAATTCCTGATGAGATGGGAAACCTCGGAATCAGCATGCTCCAGGACAAGTATGCTTCCCATGGGCGCCTTTTCTATGGGGTTTTTTTGGGAGACCACGTAAGCCGTCCCTTTCACCATGCCCTTTCCCACAGGCATGCCCCTCACTTCCGCATGGTTCTCTGACGCCCTGGCCTTGAATTCCTCAAAACCTTCCATGTGCTCCAGTGCGTACTTGAATACCTCCTGGAAATCCATGCCCCTGGATTTCGCGAGCAGAAGCAGCTGGACAAGCGCCTGGCCGTAGGCTATAGTCTCGGAGGACTTTGTCAAGCCGCTGTACCTCGATTCAGGCTGGTGCCTCTTGTCATGGTAGATGAACTTCGCCAGGTCCAGCTGGCCCATGAAGACCACGGCCCTGAACAGGTCGTCCTGGTGCCTCTGCCTCTTGAGAATCCGTTCTATCCTTTCCTCAAACTCCCTCACGGTCATGGAAGAATAGTCAGACATTGGATTAGACTATGTGCTCTTTATTTAAATTATTTACCGTAAGCACGCTAGCAATAGAATAAGCCGACGGCTTAACCTTTATCACAAAGCCGTCATTCTAGACTTCCTCTTCCTCGGGAGGCTCCGCAGAGGCCGAGAGGATGCCCTTCAGGACCTTGTCCGCCTTCTCCGGCACGATTTCCCCGTGCCCCGGCAGCATCCTGCTTATCTTGAGCCTGGATATCCTTTCCAGGGAGGAGTCCATCTGCGCGACATCCCCTCCGGGAAGGTCCGTCCTTCCCACCCCGTCGGAGAACACCAGGTCCCCGCAGAACAGCGTCCCGTCCTTCTCGTTATAAAGGCATATGTGGCCCGGTGTGTGGCCCGGTGTGTGCAGGACCTTCAGGGGCATCCCATTGACCTGGAGGACCTGCCCCTCTTTCAGCTTCTGGTCCACTGGCCTGGGCTTGAGCTTCCCGTCAAAGAACTCGGCATAGCTGCTCTGGGTGTCCCCTTTCTCCAATATGGGAGCATCCCTCTCGTGAATCGCTATCTTCGCATTCAGGAAGTAGCCGTTCCCCCCTATGTGGTCGAAGTGGCCGTGCGTGTTTATGACCTGCTTTATGGAGGAGAAGTTCATCTTCATTATCTTGAGCAGGGTGTGCAGCCGCGTGAAGTTGAACCCTGTCCCGGAATCGATGACGGTGTCCCCTAAAACGTAGATATTGGAATCAATGTCAGAAAGCTGTATCAGAACTATGTTCGGCCCTATCCTCTTTATCATATTTATTATTAATAGGTGCGAAAGCATTTAAAACCTACACAGCCTTTTCGAGGCTGCCGCCTTCATCAAAAGGCTGTGGAGCGAAAACCTTTTGCAAACGAAAGAAGGTCTAGGGCTTACATCAAAGAAAAGGAGGTTAACATCAATATCCTCAAATGAAACTCAGAAACACGTAAATGATTAAAAAGATTATTGCAAGCGGAATTACTATATATTTGAACCAATTATAATAGCCTTTGCCAAGGCTTGGCTCCACGAGCTGTTTATTCTTGACCTCGCCAGGCCTTTTCGGGATTTTTGCCACCTTTGATTTTGGCACCTCAGGAAAGAATTCCCCATGGTGACCGCAGTTATTACATTGCTTAAACTGATTGAATAGACCACTAGCAGCATAAGCAGGATTCGTCTCCCCCTGCACATCGTCGCTGCCGCATTTCGGGCAGACGGTTACATATCTTTCTTTTAGCTTGGTTTTTGTTTGTTTCTGTTTTGCCATATGTATAATTGGTTCTGCGCCAATAAAAGAATCATTTCCCTTTAATCTTCCCCAAGAATGAGCTCAGCAGGCTCTGCTCCTTCTTCTCCAGCAGGTTCTCCGCGGTTATCCAGCTGTGCCTCGCGCAGTCTGGCAGCTTGCTGTGCGTTTTCATCCACTCCTCGAGCCACTTGACCGTCACCGGGTCGCTCGTGTAGCCCGAGCCTATGTTCCCATATTCCTTCCTCAGGGCCTCTATTTTCCTGTCCCGCTCCACCTTCGCTATTATGGAGGCCGCCCCCACAACGGGGTACTTGCTGTCCGCGAAGTGCTCCACTATGAGCTCCATGCCATCGGGAGCCATCTTCTTCAGGTAACCGTGCAGCTTGGGCAGGTTCGTGTCCGGCCCGTCTATGAATGCCCTGTGGGGCTTCTGAAGATGAAGGATCTCCGCGAACTTTATGGCCTCCAGCCTGTTCAGGCTTATCCCCTGGGCCCTGTAATTGTCTATCTTGCAGGCCGCGACCTCCAGGATGACTATGCTCGCGAGCTCCTCTATCTTCTTGGCCAGCTCCTCCCGCTTGGCAGGAGAGAGCATCTTGGAGTCCTTCACGCCCAGCCTGCGGAACTCCTTCTCCTTCTCGTGGGGGATGGCCACCCCTGCTATCACCATGGGCCCCAGGATGCAGCCCCTTCCTGCTTCATCAATACCAGAAATGATTATCTCTTGGGGAGCGTCTTTTGGAGGCATAAGAAGAATATTCTTTTGGAAGAATAAAAGATTACATGTGCTTGAACAGTGTCTGGGCTACACGCTCGGTAACATCCACTCCAAGAAAGATGGTATATGGGGTGTCGATTGTATTGGATACTATAATGTGATCAAAAATCTCTTTTGCCTCAAGATAGTCTTCTTTCTCTTGAATGTACTTTAAACCTTCGGTCATCCTCAGATGGGTGGCAGCCGATCCCAGCCTTCTGGGACGGCAAGTCCTGAGAAGCTTTCCTGACGTCTTCAATGTCCTCCCAGTCTCAATCACATCATCAATCGCTAGGGCATCCTTCCCCTCCACGAATTGCTGTATATCCGCCGGCATCTTATGTTCATTCTTGTAGGAGTTTATTCTCTCCTTCTCAATGATTTTTATGGGGACTCCAAGGTCTATGGCCCTCCTTTCCACGCCCTCGTCAGGACCAATGAGGGCAAGGTCCTTATAGCCTATCTCCCTTGCTTTATCCACAAGCAGGTCCATCACAGAAACATTCACAATCGGGTAATCCTTTGTCCATTCTTCGCCAGCGAAGTGTGCATCTATCGTGAAGAACCTCTTAACATCATACATTTTCATCCATGTGTTCAAGTCGTTCTTCATCGCATTTATGCTGCCTTTCTTGTCCGGCCAGTCCTGCATCCCATACTCA
>DATEYJ010000009.1:0-6140 GCA_035256265.1 archaeon | reverse complement strand
TTCGGGGTCTTGTAAAACTTCTGCTCCACGCCTAGGAGCGCCTTGAACACGGCCAGCGTGTTCGTGAACTGCACTATGAATCCCACGAGGAAGATGTAAGGCAGTATCGTGAGGTTCCTGTAATTCTTAGTCTTCATCATGGCCACCGCGCACTCGAATATGTAGCCGCAGGACAGGATGAGTATGGTCACTCCTTCCCAGGAGAACATGTCATTGAGAGCCAGGGTGAATGACCTTGAGAGCGCCACAGTGTCGAATAGTATGCCTGTGGTGTTCGGCCCGAACCAGGGGGCCATGAGTATCATGGTGGATATGGTGACACCCAGGATGAACGGGAAGACGAGGAAGCCGCTCGTTATGAAGACCATGTCTATCTTTTGCGTGCGTGTGAGCTCCTTTGAGCTTATCAGGCCGCCAAGGTAATCCTTCATGACCTTTGTCGTGGCGTATGCCCATCTCTGCTGCTGCCTCACGAAGGCCTTGAGCGTCTCCGGGACCTCGCCCTTTGTCTTCACGTAGGGGAGATAGGCCTGCTTGTACCCCTTGTTCAGGATCCTCACGGTAAGGTCTATGTCCTCGCCTATGCTGGACTCGTTCCAGCCGCCGGCCTCTTCCAGGACATTCTTCCTTATCGCGCCTCCTGTCCCGCAGAATATCGCGGTCCCGAGCTTCTCCTTTATAGGCATGGAGCACTGGTGGAAGGCGCTGTAGGAGGCCATTGCGACCCTTGATATGCGGTTTTTCGTGGGGTTCAGGTAGTCCCACCTCGTCTGCACGAACGCGATATTCCTGCTATGGAGGAAGGGCTGGACCACCTTCTTCAGGAAGTCCCTTTTCGGCCTGTAGTCAGAGTCGAAGATGACTATCACGTCCCCGCTGGACATCCTGAGCGCGTCGTTAAGTGCGCCTGCCTTGAACCCCCTCCTAGAGTCCCTCCTCAGGAGCTTGAAGTCTTTGTGACTCCTTTGCAACTCCCTAAGGAGCTTCGTGGTCTTGCCGTCCGTGCTGTCGTCTATGGCTATAATCTCGAGCTTTTCCTTGGGATAGTCGAACTCCAGGCACTTCTTCACGCACTCCACGACCACGGGGTCATTGTAGACGGGTATGTGCACGCTCACCTTCGGGAGTGGTTTTTTCGAGGCCTTCCAGGGGGACTTGTACCTGTAGAATATGCTGGATATGCTAATGGCATAGAATTTTAGCGAATAGATTATCAGGGGTGTCATGCACACGTAGAAGAGCATCTTCCCGAAGAATATCCAGTCCATAATATCCCTTGACTCCTATAGCCTGGTATATATTAAGGATGGATTTATATTATAAGCGGTTTGCATGAAGAATCCCTTGCCCTTCCTTTTGGTAATGTTCGTCCTGGTATTCGGGGCAGGGTTCGTGATAGGATACTTCTCGGAGAGGACAGGGATGGTGTACACGCAGAGCGAGATGGACCGCCTGAGAAACCAGGTGGACAACATGCAGCTCCAGGAGATGTTCATAACGGGAGAGAAGGTGGACTGCAACTTAATGTATTCGACCATGGGCAAGGTTTCCTGGGACCTGTATGATATGGTGGACCGCCTCAAGGTCACAAGACCCGAAACAGAGGAATTCTATAGGCTCAAGAGGGAGGCTGACCTCATGTCGCTGAGGGCATGGATAATCGCAAGGAACATACAGCAGCAATGCAAGAGCGATATTGTGCCCGTGCTATTTATCTATTCAGGCTATTGCCCCGAATGCAACAGCCAGGATTCCATACTTAAAAGGGTCAAGGAGAACCACCAAGAGGTCATGGTATATGCAATAGATTTTGACATGAAGGAGGACGCAACAAATCTCGTGAAAGCGGCTTACAGCATAACTTCCACGCCGTCAATGATAATAAACCATACTCTTTACGGAAAGCTTTCCGAAGAGGATCTGGAGGGCATAATATGCCAGAGCATCAATTGCTCAGCCTCCTGAGGACGGTTATTTCCACTCCTATATCCCCGAAAAGCCTGCTGTCACTAATCGTGTAATTCCTGTTCTCAAGCACTATGCGGATGTAATCCAGCTTCCATTTGTTGTAAACAAGGAAGTCTTCCGTGTTATAGAATACCGAGCTGTTGAGGGTTTCTATGAGGATTATTGCATCAAAGCCGTGCTTTCCGATAAAATCATTGATCCGTTCGGGACCATCTTCGAATTCCCAGGCAGCATAAGCGCTGGCCGTCACTTCCTTTATCTTGGTCATATTGCTGAGATGCCAGCCTATGAGCCCGGGGCTGATTTCATTGATCTCTCCCAAGACGAATATGCTGCCTGAATTCTCTGTGCTGTTTTTCATGAAATCAAGCGGTTCAGTCACAGAAAAACTGTATCCGTAAAGCCCGATGTTGCCTGCAAGATAGGATAAGAAAGCAGCCATGCAGACAGTCACAATCACATAAAAAGCAATATGCTTTTTCCTGTGCCTTATCCTCGTGTAGAGATTGGTGAGGTGGAATGCCGTGAGGGAAAAAAGAGGGGGATACAGGTAAAGTATGTAGCGGATCTTCTTGTTCTGGTGGAAGAAGTTCAGGAGGATAACGAGCAATGCGGTTATGACAAGGAATCTGATTTTGTCGTTCTTCAGGTGCTTGAACGATATGGCGAGTGCCGCTGCATACAATAGTATCAGGAATCCTGAATAGATGTATAACCGGGTTGGGTAGTACAGTAGGCCCTCCACAGAGAAGGGGGGAGGGCCTTCCGGCCTGTTTACAAGGAAGCCGAGAAAGGCCAGGAACCTGTCCGGCGGTATGAGAAGCCACGCAAGGACGACGATGAGGACGGGCGCAAGCATCATGAAGAAGTATCTGTCCCTGAGAAGGGAGGTGACATGGAATTTTTCTTTAAGCAGGAAATAGATGGCAGTAGATAGCATCAGGACTATCCCGAAGTTGGTCTTTGAGAAAAACGTGAGCAGGGTGAGGACAGGGACAGCCCACCACAATTTCTTGTCCTTGAGGAACCTGAGGAAGAAGACCAGCGTTAGGGTAAAGAAGAGCAGGGCCAGCATCTCCAGCATGGTCTCGGAAGCAGAGAGGTAGAGGGAGCCTGTGACAAGGGCAAATGCCGAGCACAGGATGCCCGATACGTGCTTGTTGTTCCGGACAACCTCCCTCCCCAGGAAATACATGGCTATTGAAAAGAGGAAGTACAGGGCAATGCTGGATGCCCTCGCAACAGCGATGCTCTGCCCGAACAGGAGAAAGAACATTGAAAGGAGAAGAGGGTGCAGAGGCGGCCAGAGGATCTGCTGGTAAGAATGCGCGGCAAGGGAGACGAGATCGAACTTCAGTATATCGTTCGCGAATATCAGCCCTGTCAGGGCGTGCTCCGCCTCATCCCACATCATCTGCCCCCTTGGCACCACGAAGTTGTTAAAAACGATAAGGCATGTGATGGCGGAAATGATCAATACAAATAACAACGGCAGGAAATCCTTCCTTGGGATTGAGAATTCCATGATATTAGAAATGTGAAAAGAATTAAAAGGTTTGCAAACCGTATAAAAGCCGTATCGCATATTGAATAGCATGGAGAAGGAAATTTCCGTGATAATCCCCGCGTGCAACGAGGCGCAGTCCATAGAAAGGAACGTCCTAATGCTTGAGGAATTCCTTGGCAGGAATTACCGCTCCCATGAGATAATAGTGGCCGAGGACGGCAGCACGGACGGGACTGACAGGATACTCGGGGAGCTCTCGTCCAGAAATGCGAACATAATGCACCTGCATTCCGACAGGAAGCTGGGGAAGGGAAGGGCCATAAGCATGGCATTCCTTTCGTCATGCGGCAGGAAAGTCCTCCTGATTGATGCGGATTTCCCTGTCGGGCTCGAGTGCATCCCGAGGATGACGGAGCTGCTGGAAAGCAACGACCTTGTCCTGGGGAGCAGGTTCGCCAGGGGCTCTTCGGCAGAAAGGTCCCTCAAGAGGGCTTTCCTTAGCGTTTCATACAATTCTTTTGTCAGGCTGCTTTTCCGGACAGGGATAAGGGACCACCAGTGCGGGGTCAAAGCCATGAGAAGGGGCTCCATAAAAGGCGTTATAGCAGCGATAGGCTCGACTGGTTTTTTCTGGGATACCGAGCTGATAGCGGGGGCCAGGCAAAGAAGGCTCAGAATAATCGAAGTGCCCATAACATGGCAGGAAAGGAAGGAAGGGACATCCAAAATCTCGGTCTTCAAGGAAGCGTATCGCATGGGAAAGGATGCCATAACGCTTTGGTATCGGCTCAACCAGGCTAAGCAGCCCTTTCCCTCAGCATGAGGACCGCTCCTATCAGACCGAGGAACGCATAGCTGAAAACGAATACGAGAATGGAGAACGAGACGGCGTATTCTTTCCCTATCGAGATGAGGGAGAAGAAAAAGATGAGCGCAGCGTCCCTCGTCCCTATCCCGGAAAGGGAGATGGGAAGCAGGTCAAGGAGGACCACGATAGGCATGGCGGACAGCAGGAAAAGGTAGGATACGCCCAGGCCAATGGAGAGCGCAAGGAGATAATACTCCAGCACAGAGACAAACCATGCAAGGGCGCTCAGGACAAAAAGGAGGATCATGTTCCTTTTGCCGTTCCTCACCGAGCCCAGGTTCCTGTAGAAGTCGTGGAAGACCGAGCTGAAATCCGGCCAGTATCTTGAGGGGACGATCCTGGCGGCCACAGGCCTCAGGAGAATCCTGGCAAGCCGCTTCCTCGTGGACAGGTAGACAGCCAGAAGGAAGAGGATGAAGAACGCAAGGACGGTCAAGACAAGGCCGGCATACCCCGCGAACATGCCCGCGAAGCTTATGAAGCCCAGGAAGGCGAGGCAGAAAAGCACGGTTATGTCCGCTATCCTGTCCGCGACGACGGTCACCAGGCCCTTACCCAGGCCCATCCTGCCTTTCAGGTAGTATGCCCGCGAAAGGTCCCCGAGCCTGGCGGGGGTTGCCATGCTGAAGGAGAATCCCATCAGCCATGATTTCATGGCGCTCGCCAGGGCATAATCCTTGTCATAGAGGCCGATCACCATCTTCCACTTGAGGGACTTTATGGCAACGGCAATCAGGGCCGTGAATGCGGCCAGGAAGATGAGCAGGATGTCCGCTCCCGAGAGTATGCGGACAGTCTCCCCAATATCTATGTTGAGCAATATGAAAGCGAAAAGGAGCATGCCGAAGAGCGGCAGCAAAAGGCGGTATCTCATAGTTATAAATGGCGGCGGAATATTAAAGAGTAGAAGGTGATCCCGATAAAAAGGAAATCGAAACCCATCAAGGCAGATTCTGGAAAGAAGGCGACAAAGTCGCCTTCATTCAAGACGTCCAAGTTCTACATCACCACCCCCATATACTACGTGAACGACGTCCCGCACATAGGGCACGCGTACACAACCATAGTGGCGGACGTTCTGGCGAGGTGGCACCGCCTGTCCGGCGAGAGCGTATTCTTCCTGACAGGGACAGACGACCACGGGAAGAAGGTCGCGGCAGCGGCCAAGGAAGCGGGAAGGACGCCACAATCCTTCACCGACTCTGTCGTGAAGAGGTATCACGAGGCCTGGAGGAAGCTGGACATCTCGAATGATGATTTCATCCGCACCACGGAAGAACGCCATAAGAAAGTCGTGACCGAGATAATCCGCCTCATGCAGAAGGCAGGGGACATTTACAAGGGAATGTATGAGGGCTGGTACTGCACTCCAGACGAGTCCTTCTGGACGGAGACCCAGCTCGTGAAAGGCAAGTGTCCTGAATGCGGGAGGGATGTGGAAAAAGTCAAGGAAGAGAGCTATTTCTTCCGCCTCAGTAAGTACCAGAAACCCCTCCTGGAGTTCTACAAGAGCAATCCGGATTTCATCTCCCCCAAGAACAGGAGGCAGGAGATAATAAACCGCGTGGAGTCCGGGCTGAAGGACCTGAGCATAACCAGGGAGACCGTGAAGTGGGGCATCCCTTACCCGGGAGATCCCAAGCACACTTTGTATGTCTGGATAGATGCTCTCACGAATTATTTGAGCGCTCTCGATTACCCGGGCACAAAATACAAGAAGCTCTGGCCGGCTGACGTGCACATGATGGCCAAGGAAATCTTGTGGTTCCACTCCGTTATCTGGCCGGCCATGCTCAT
>DATEYJ010000008.1:0-6109 GCA_035256265.1 archaeon | reverse complement strand
GCTCTGAGAAGCAGAGAATAATTTACAAAGAAGCAAATGATCTTCTTAAGGAGAAGCTCGAGCCGCCAGCAGTCCTGATAATCCCCGGGAAGATGCACTTCACTGAGAAGGAATTTTTGGAAAAGCTTTAGAGTTCCAGATTCCATCCAGGCTCAATGTGGTGCCAGTTCTTTTCCAAGGAAGGATATTTTGCCTTGTTTTTATTCTTAATCTCCACCGCTTTGTTCGCGATATCGGTCTCATATTCCAAGTCGCATTCTCTCGCCGCAATTGTCCACAGGCAGTCCCCTTTCTTCACAGTGTAAATAGCTTTTTCTGGAGCCTGTTGGAAATAATCCGCTTTCTGCTGCTGCACTATCTCAACTGCCTCCGCCTTCTGGATTCTGGAATAATCAGGAGCCAGGGTGCCTGTGTAGAAAAGCAATGTTGCTGCGGCAGCTGCCAATCCCGCAACTGTGCCGCCTATTGCCTTCTTGCGGCCAGACATGGGCGAGTCCTGGACCTCGTCTGTAACTGCAAAATCCCTGGCCCAGTCGTCAAGTGTGTTGTATATTGGCCACTTGCCCTCTTTATGCTCTCTTCGCGCTTCCCTGTACCATTCATGAATCCTGGAATCTGGTATATCTATTTCCATTCCGAGTTCTTTGTAAAATTCCCTGAGCTCTTTAGGGATGTCCTTGTATTCAATCTCCCTCACTGACATCAGTCCCTTGGCAATGCTCTTAACCGACTGAGTTCTCAACGCATTCTTCAGTTCCTTGCTTATGCCATGGTAAGCCGCTTGCGGTGCTTCAGGCTCCTCGTAGACTTCTGTGAGCTCCAGAATCTTCTCTTCCATTGGATCCTCATATACATCATTTTCTGTGAGCTCAATGATTTCCTCTTCCGCAGGCCCTTCGAGGGCTCTTGGCTCTGGACCAGAAACATATGAATTATCCCCGCCTTCTGGAATCAGCATATCAGAGCGGCTGTACTTTGACTCGAATGCCTTCAAGCCATCTTCTGAGCAGAAATCATCAATACCATACTTGGCTGCCTTTTTTCCGCCTTTCCTGTAAAGCTTCATGAGCACGCTTTCGTCCACTTCCCTGCCACGCTCCCTAAGCATCTTGGCTGCCCTCTTGACGCCGACTCCCTTGACTGTTTTTATGAGTTCGGCTGCTATATCAGATTCTTTGTACTTGTTCAGACTTTCCCATGCGCTGTCGCTGATCGCATACCTCTCTTTCCTTGGTTCAGTGCGCTTTTTCCGGCTTCGGGTCTTAACAATCTTGTTCTCAAGCAACAGGGGTTCCGAATCGGAGTAGAGCTCCTTCCCGAGGGCGGCATATTCTGACAAAGCGCGCGGGAGCACCTCTGGTGCATGCCCGTTCCCTCCGTTGGAGGGGATAGAAAGCGGGAATTCCTTAGCAACGCTGTATCCTGCAGCCTTTCTGAGCTTTATGTATTCTTCCGCGATTCCCGGCCGCTCCGCAGATATCTCGGCTATCCGCTTTCTCTTGCTTTCGGAATCAAACCCTATTATTCCCAGGTCCTGCTCAAAAGTAAGAATGTCATAGATTTTTCTGGATTCCCCGTTCAGAGGAGTGTTCCCCATAGGGGTGCTGCGAGAGCCTCCATTTCCGTTGAACAGGCCTCTGAAACCTTTGTATGCCTTTCCAAAATACGCAGAGAACCAGCTCTCTGGATGCTCTTCGCGCGATCCTGCGCCGGCTTGGATTGTATCATTCATATAATCACTCTTAAGTGACAACTAATTACCCATAAAGTATTTAAAGGTTTGCGCATATTACTTAAACGGAATTCAGGCCGCGATTTTTTTCGGTTAGACCAAGCTAGAGGTAAGTTCATATGGCAAAGAATGAGTATGTGGGGAAAACCATTCCTGTAAAGTTGCTTGAAATGAGGCTGTGGAATCTTAGGAAGGAGCTGGAGAACTCCAGGAACAACGGCAACTATGAGGCCATTCTCCAGGAATACCAAAGTCGCCTGGACAGCTTCATAAAGGCAGCTGATAAATTAGAGCCTGGCATAGGCCAGAGTATTTCCAAGAAATATCAAATCGTGCCTTAAGAAGTCCTTTCCACCGTCTTCTCGGCTTTCTGATTCCCGCCTGAAGGCGAAGCCTTGACCGAAGGCGACTCTTGTCGCCTTCCATCCTCCGGGCGCCTTCCTTCTTTCGTTGCCGCCTTCTTTCCGGCAATCTCCTTCCGGAAGGTATGCGTCCATCTCGTGCTTTTGCCTTCCCTGTGGAGCCTCCAGTTGTTCTGGCACTTGGAGTTGCAGAAGTAAAAGACCTTCCCGTCGTTCCGGACGAACATCTTCCCCCTTGCCGGGGGCGTATTCCCTCCACAGAAAAAACACTTAGGCATATTCTCACCTTCGGCTCATTCCGGCCACGCCGTCCATGGCGGTGTCCTTGAGCAGTATCACGTCCCCCCTCTTTATGGGCCCCACGACGTTCCTCGTGAGGATCTTCCCCTTGTCCCTTCCGTCAAGAACCTTGCATCTCACCCTGCACACTCCCTTGACTCCCATCCTTTCCATGACCTGGATTATCTCAGCTGCGTTGGCTTCCACCATAATCTCACCGATTTAAGATTCTTTTTATAGCTTATTTTTGGAGCGACTTCACCTTCTCAGCAATCTCGTGTATCAGCTTCTTCGCGTCCCCTTCCTGCGCTATTGCTATGGAGGATGTCGGGACGTCTATGCCGCACGCCTTGCCCAGCTCGACTTTGGAAGGCACGTAGGCGTACGGTATCTTCTTCTCCTCGCACAGAACAGGTAGGTGCATAAGGATTTCCGGAGGCGTGACATCCTCGGCCATGACCACGAGCTTCGCTATGCCCCTGTCTATGGCCTTCGTCGTCTCGTTCACTCCTTTCCTTATCTTTCCGCTGGTTTTCGCGATCGTGACGGCTTCGTACACTTTCTCGGCCAGGTCCTTCGTACCCTGGAACTTCACAAACGTTCCTGCCATATTTATCATCCCCTCCTAAGGTCGCCATTCTGGAGAGAAGGTGACAAGTCACCTTCAGTCAAAACGACCTTCAGGTCTAAAAACCCACGCCGTTTTTCGATTGAAGGCGTTTCTAACGCCTTCTTTCCAGCGTAAGTTACGATTATATAACTATATTGATATATAAGCATTTCGGAGCGTATATCCCATTGAGAACTAGTCCATTGCCAGCTTCATCTTGCCCGTTTTGCCTATCAGTTCGCCTCTTAACCTTTCTGTTCCTTTCTGAGTTCCGTCCCAACGGTATTTTTTATCTGTAAACTCAGAGAATTCTGATTTGGTTAAATACAAGAAAATACCGTGGCAATCGATGCATTTCTCTCCACTTTCCTTTTCAAATCCAGACAATCCCAACACGATGCTGGGAGCGTCGCAGCCATCTCCAAAATTGTAGTTTATTTGAGAAATCTTGTATTTTAAATCTACCATTCACCCACCTATTAGATTTGTCAGGGAATTAGATTTAAAACACTATCGTGTTCCTTGATTTCTATACCTTCCCCGTCCTCAGCGCCTTTACCCTTGTCTTATAGAAACCAATGGCCTCTCTCAGGGCCTTCCTGCCTGCCGGGGTGAGGGCATAGACCTTCTGTCTTCCTGAGACGGATTTCTTAACGTAGCCGGACTTGGCCAGAAGATAGAGAACCTTGTAGGCAGTCACCGTTCCCGGCTCGAACCCGAACCTCTCGGATATCTCCCTGCGGATGACATAGGCGTGCCTTGGGCCATCCTGAAGGATGCGCAAGACATATACCCAGAGGCAGTCCTTGGTGTTCAGCTCGGCCAGTCTTTGGAGGGGCATAATGTCTTATTCTTTATTTTACATATATAAAATATGAAACTCGACCTGCACCTCCACACCATGCATTCTGGAGACGCAATAAACAGCCCTGAGTGGATAATGAGGATGGCGAGGAGGAGGGGGCTGGATGGCGTGGCAGTCACGGACCACAACACCGCCAGCGGATGGAAAGGCATGCAGGAGGCTGCCAAGAAGCACGGCATGGCCCTTATTCTCGGGGAGGAGATAAAGGTCACGCAGAACGGCAGGAAAGCCGGAGAGATTATAGGATTGTTCCTGAGCGAGGAAATAAAGCGCGGGGACGCCTGGGATGTGATAGACAGGATAAGGCAACAAGACGGGATTGTGGTGGTTGCGCACCCGTTTGACAGGATAAAGGGGTTTACGAACCTTGAATCCTTCCAAGGGAAAATAGATGCCATAGAGGCATTCAATGCAAGGCTGCCTTCCGAGGTGATAAACGAGGTGGCCCAGAGGTTTGCGGAAAGGACAGGAGTCGGGATGACAGGGGGGAGCGACGCTCACGTCCCCTGGGAGGTGGGGCTGGCCTGCACAACGGCAGAGGTCTCGGACCTTGAAGAATTCAGAAAGGCGCTGAAAAACAGGGAAACTGGCTTCTCCGGGAGGATGGTTTTGCCTCCCCTGCACTTCCTTTCAGTCAGCGTGCTCGCCTTCAAGAAATTGGGGGATGTGTTCAGGAAATAGCTCAGTAATTCCTTTTCCCGGCCTTGGGATGGTAAGGAACGGCGCCAACAATGACCTTCACCTTGGGGATGTAGTTTTTATCGGCCAATTTCTTTACAATGTCATAGTGCTCCTGGGACTGGAAGAGTGAAAGAAGCGTGAAATAATCATAGATTCCCGAATCACCCTCAAGGTCATCATGAAGCTCTTCAATCTTTGCCCTTGGAAGAATCATCTGCTCGCGGAAGACGCAGGAATTATCCTTTGCATCATAAACGAGGTTGACTACCCTGTTCCCCTTTACCGCATATATCTCTCTTTTGTTGCGGCCCAGGTTGCGCCTGTGTTTTGGCCCCCACAGAGTCCTGTCAAACTCATTCTCATCGTAAACCGTTGGCTTCCATGCCGGATTCCTGCCAGAAAGCGACTCCAGATTTTTCTGCCTCCCTTCATCCATTTTGTACCTGATTTCCGGCGGAAGGGAAGATCGATTCTCTTTGTAAGCCCTCTCCAGCTTATTGATTTCTGACGGCGGAAGCACCTCATCAGGCTCAGTAAGAAAGGGACCGGAATGCTCCTTCAAATTCAGGGAGAAAGTATCCAGGTTTATGTTATCCCCATGCCTCTTGAGCTTCCGCCTTTTCTTCGGGATTCGGGGCCCGCTTTCAGGGCAGAACTGGTGGCCTTTCTTGTATAGCCTTCTGGGATCATCAGAATGTGGATCCGTGCGATAGGGAAAAAGTGGATCGGCCTGGGTAAATTGCTCTACATTCAGTGATATTGTATCAACATTGGTCCGGTATTTCTTTACATATGGCTTTTTCTTTCCCATATCCTTTCTATATCACGAAAAGATAAAAATCCTTTCTGTTCCAGAAGCCTCTATTTTACACCCATAAAATATATAAGCTCCCGGGCCCAACTATTTTACAGCTGTAAAATTGGTAGGTGGTTTGATGAGTGAGATAAGGCTTGCAATCGCGGGCGTGGGCAACTGCGCCTCTTCCCTAGTGCAGGGGCTTTTCTACTACAAGGACGTGGATTCCAACAATGAGCTCATCCCAGGGCTCATGCACAACGTCCTAGGCGGATATAAAATCTCCGACGTGAAACCTGTTGCTGCCTTTGACGTGGACGCGAGGAAGGTTGGGAAGGACCTCTCCGAGGCGATATTCGCGCTTCCCAACTGCACGAAGACATTCCAGAAGGACGTCCCGAACATGGGAGTAATCGTGCAGAAAGCTCCTGTCCTGGATGGGGTGGCGGACCACATGAAGGACTACCCGGAGGACAGGACCTTCGTGGTCTCGAAGGACAAGCCCGTGGACGTTGCCAAGGTCCTTAAGGAGACGCAGGCTGATGTCCTCATAAATTATGTTCCCGTGGGCTCGGAGGAGGCGGCCAGATACTATGCCCAGTGCGCTCTGGACGCGGGGTGCGCCTTCGTGAACTGCATGCCCGTCTTCATAGCCTCGGACCACAATTGGGCGGATAAATTCGCAGCAGCGGACCTTCCTGTAGCCGGGGATGACATGAAGAGCCAGCTGGGGGCCACGATTGTGCACAGGATGCTCGCGAATCTCTTCTCTGACAGGGGGGGC
>DATEYJ010000007.1:0-2320 GCA_035256265.1 archaeon | reverse complement strand
CGGCCGCCGTAAGCTATCGCGAAGTTGAGGAAATGGCTTGAATAGTGCTTGGTCCTCAGCTCGGCCTTCCTGAAGACCTTACAGAGGTCTTTGGGGAGCAGGTCCAGCCTCCCGAAGAACTTGACCCTTACCCTGCTCTTGTGGACGAAATGCCCCCTGTTCTCCAGGATGGCGTTCGCCTCTTTCTTTGCAAGGCTTAGCAGGAAATCTATCTCGCTCTTCGGCCTGCTGGTGAGGTTCTCCAGGGAGAGCGCATAAATCGTTATCACCTTCACGCCCGCCTGCGTGCACCACTGGAAGACGTCCTTGAGCTTGTTATTGCCCCATTCGTGACCCTTCCATGGAGTTTTCATGAGCCTCTTGGCGAACCGGCGATTCCCGTCTGGAATAAATGATATGTGCGTTGGGACTTGCATAAGCATCACAGATTTGATAAATAATGCTTCCGGGTTTTAAATAGCTATTTATTTCTCCCGGGACAAACCTTCCTATGAGGCTGGAACTGCACTGCCACAGCCATTACTCTAGAGGCAAGAAGATTCCCACAGAAGGGATAGACTCCCCTTCTGATATCGTCAAGGCAGCAAACGCTCTCGGGCTGGACGGCCTGGCCCTGACAGACCATTCCACGAACAGGGGCTGGAAGGAAGCGGAAGATGAGGCCAGGAAGCTTGGGCTCCTGTTCATCCCGGGGATAGAAATCTCCTCAAGAGAGGGCCACATAATCGGTCTCGGCCTGAATGACCATATCCGGAGCGGGCTTTCCGCAGAGGAGACCATCGAGAGAATCCGGGAGCAGGGAGCTGTCTCCGTAGCGGTCCACCCCTTTGACCTGAGGAGGGATGGCACAGGGAGGCTAGCCGGGAAGGCGGACGTGATAGAGTCGTTCAATTCCATGAACCTGGATGGCTTCTCGAATCGGCTCGCCCGGAGGTTCGCGGAGAAGGCGGGGAAGCCCATGGCGGCCGGCTCGGATGCCCACACGAAAGAGATGGTGGGTCAGTGCATAAATTTTATCGATGCCCATGACTTGGACTCATGCCTGAAGCAGATAAAATCCGGGAAGGTCTCATTCCAGGTCAGCTATACCCCTCTGGAGAAGCTGCTCCCCTGGGTGAAAAAAAGGATGACCCTTTCCCACGGGGATATCCTGGAATACATTGAGAAGAGCTACTGGCAACCCAAGAGGTGGGTTTCGGAGCGCCTCGTGCACAAGTTCGTGAACGACAGGAACGAGCGGTTCTGGTACTGGGTCGGAGAACTGGGGCTTGCTGGCTCCAGGGGTTACGGGCTTGCAAGGGCTTTTTCGGGATTATAGGAAAGCGTTCCGGAAGCTCTTGATTAGCGCTGACCCGTAAGTCTTTACCAGTTTTTTTGAATCCTCAGCCAAAGAATCGAAGCCAATTTTACAATATTCATAAAAATCCTTTTTCCAGTCGAATGGCGTGTACTCCTCAACCGAAAAATCATCTCCAATCAAAAACTCGTTGGTCCGCTTGTCCATGCCTTATTCTTGGCAAGAAGTTTTTAATACCTTTTGAGCTGAGCGAGCGAGTTCCTGAACCTTCTGACCCTGCTGCTACTGAGCGGATGCGGGATTTCCAGGTGGCCGTAAAGGTCTATCCTTAGGTGGATGTCTTCTGGGGGAACGGAAAAGATGTAGCAATCTTTGTCCCTTATGCCGACCTCTTTGTATACCATCCTCGCCACGGAGGTCTCGTCCTCGAGGCTGATCCTTTGAATCTCTGCCTGTCCGTTGACTATGCTTGCCGTGCAAAAGCCATCGTAGTCATTGAACACATATGCTTTCTTGGGCATAACCATAATTCGAGCATACGAATTTAAGCGTAAAGCGGATCGCAAGGCAATTGACCTGACAATCAATTTAACCCACCCCGGCCAAAGTATTCTTATGCTGATATACGTGATTCCGCTCCTACTGGGCGCGGCATTCTTCATTCCCATAGTATCCCTTAAAAGCCCGAGGGTATCTCCTGCCGTGGCAATCACAGCCTCGGGGATCGCATTCCTTCTTGTCCTCATGTCAGCGCCTCCCATACTGGGCGGAGGGATATTCAGGTGGAGCATGGCCGGATGGCTGCCTCCCATAGGCATAGCCATAGCGGTTGACGGGCTCGGCCTCCTCATGGCCCTTGTCATAACAGGGCTCGGGTTCTCGGCCGCTGTCTTCTCGTACAGCTACATATCCCACAGGAAGCCTGAGTTCTACACCGTCCTCCTGCTCATAATCTCCGGCATGTTCGGGGTCGCGATAACAGGCGACCTGTTCAACCTCTATGTGTTCTTCGAGATAATGGCT
>DATEYJ010000006.1:0-27053 GCA_035256265.1 archaeon | reverse complement strand
TCCGGGGCGCCGGGTGTGATGGATATCCCCGTCAACCAGAGCATCCGCATAGACAACCTCACCACAAGCGCATGGCTGCTTCCTATAATCTCAGGCGCTCAGGAAGGCTACTATTACAAGGGAGTGGGTCCGAACTTCCTGCAGAGGCTGGAAGGCGACCTCACAGAATCCCCTGACGGGAAGGGCCTAGAAAGCTTCGTATTGAATGAGATAGGGATCCCTGACAAGCCAGGCCAGACTCGTGTGGACTACCTGTTCTTCTCAAACCAGACTTATGCAGGATGCAGGAAGGCAAGGTGGATTGAGGAATCATGGCTGAGGCTTCAGCCCTCTGAAATAGAGAGATACAACCTTACGGACCTTGGATATCAGATATGCTAACGTCTATAGAGAAGGCGACTCTTGTCGCCTTCAGGCGAGAATCGGAATTTAAGAAAGGAGGGGGAATATATTAACATGACAAGGGCCCTGATAGTGGGGGGATATAAAGTTGACATGAAAAGGGCCCTGATAATAATCGCCCTTGTTGCGCTTGGAGTGTTTGCCCTCCACACTTATGCAAGCCAGCCATCTCCTGTGGTCACATCCGAGTGCGCCCAAAACGACAGCGGATGCATAAATAACCTGAACACCAACAGGGAGGAATGCATACCCTCATCCACGGTAGTCACTGGCAGGGACGGCATCATACTGATGGTGAATATAACCAGGCGGGGAGGCGAATGCGTGCGCACCGAGACCGTGATAGGGTATGAGGAGCTGCAGAGTAGCTATCTCGTTGGGCACAACGTCACCTGCGTATCCGACCTGTCAGATTTGGAGGATCCAAGGTCGCAGGTCTGCCCGGGATCGCTTTACGATTATGTGGTGCCCTCCGGAGCCGGGGAAGGCGGAGGGTCCGGAGGCGGACCGCCCGGGCCACCTCCCATACCTTCAATCACCTGCGACATCGATGACGAGGAGTGCAAGGCTACAGCAGATGGCTATCTGCAGAACTGCACGAACTCAAGGATAACCAACACCGTCCAGAGGTGGGAGCCTGACGGCTACTGGACGCTTTTCTTTAACGTCAGCAAACAGCAGGAGGAATGCCAGTATTATGTGGAGGTGCTGAATGCCGTTAACCTGCCTCCCGGAACGCCCATATCAATTATAGGAAGCAACATGACCTGCAACATACCGCTCTCCGAGTTCCCTGTAGGAATCCTCAATTCGACATGGTGCGAGGGGAACCTCTACACCTATCTCTACCCTTAGATTAATAGCGGAGCTAAGACATTATAATTATTGGAAGGTAAAATGCCGAAAAGGGGGAATGCTGGAAAGAAGCCGTTGAGGCCGAAGGCGTCCGCTGACGCCTTCAAGCGAAGCGCTGACTCCAAGCCAGAGGAAGGGATTTTCAAGCTTAAAAGCGTGGAATGGAAGGAGGCAGACGGGAAGATCCCCTACCTAGAAACCAATATTGATAAGCTTTATGGCATCATCAACAAGAGGAAGCAGATAAGCTTCTTGGACGCCGCGGCGGAGTTCGGGGTGGAGAAAGAGCGGATAGCCTTATGGGCGAAGATACTGGAGGAGCACAAGCTTGCCAGGGTCCACTATCCCATCTTCGGCAGCCCCGTGATATTCCCGAGCGAGGCCGAAAAGGAAAAAATCTTCGAGGAGGACAGGCCCCGGAAAACGCCTGCGGGGAAAAAGACCCCGAAGATAATCATAGCCCTCGTCGGAGGCCTCATGGTCTTCCTCGGTTACATAGCTGTCGTGAACAACTCCTCCACCATGATTATCCGCTCGCAGCTTGCCGGAACCCTGAGCCAGATCACAGGCCTGTTCAGGTTCCTTCCCTATCCCATGAATGTAATAGCGCCCTTCGGAATAATCATTGTTGTTGTCTGGGCGGTTGCATCATTCAGGCACATGAGAGCAAAGGCCCCTGGAAAGGAGAAGCCTTCCGAGAAGGGCAGGAAATCCAAGAGAGACAAAAAGCCCAGTGACATGGAGGAGAGGCTGGGTAAAATAAAGAAGGAGCTGGGATCCTGATGGAAAAGCAGATGATAGAGTCCTATGAGATGGTAGTCGACAACGTCCCTGCAACGATAAAAATCATCCACATGAGCACGGAGTTCGTCCCGATTTACGAGCTCATTTTCCCTCAGGTGGAGATTGCGACCAGAGCCGTCCTAGACTCCATAAGGGAAGACCTGATAAACGAGCTGAAGATCGAGCCTGAGGAGATAATGAGCGCGAAAGAGCTCCAGCAACTCAAGGACGAGTTCGCGCAAAAGGCGCTCGATCTCCTCAGGAAGCAGGTCCCCAACCTTTCCGAGAGGGACATGAAGACCCTTGTGGGGATACTCATCCACAACTCCCTCGGCCTGGGGAAGATGGAGATACTACTCCATGACCAGAACCTGGAAGAGGTTGTTATAAACGACTGCAAGACGCCTGTCTGGGTCTACCACATCCGCCTCGGATGGCTGAAGACAAACATCATGATACCCACGGAAACGGATATATACAATTACGCGGCAGCCATAGGCAGGCGGGTGGGGACGCAGATAACCAACCTCAACCCGCTCATGGACGCCTACCTGACTTCGGGCGACAGAGCGAACGCCACCCTGTTCCCCATAAGCTCTGCCGGCAACACCCTCACCATAAGGAAGTTCGCCAGGAGGCCCTGGACCATAACCGACTTCATAGAGAGCGGGACGCTCAACCTGGACGTGGCGGCCTTCCTCTGGCTCGCCATACAGTACGAGCTGAACATAGTGGTGGCCGGCGGAACAGCGTCAGGAAAGACCTCCCTCCTGAATGCCCTTACATGCTTCATCCCTCCCAACCAGAGGATAATCTCCATAGAGGACACGAGGGAGATACAGCTTCCCAAGTACCTCCACTGGGTCCCGCTTACCACAAGGCCTGCCAACCCCGAAGGCATGGGCGAGGTCACCATGCTCCAGCTAATGATAAACGCGCTCAGGATGAGGCCTGACAGGATAATAGTGGGGGAGATAAGGAGGGGGAAGGAGGCCCAGGTCCTGTTCGAGGCCGTGAACACCGGGCACTCTGTCTATTCCACCCTCCACGCGAACACGGCTGATGAGACCTTCCGTCGCCTCGTGAACCCTCCCATAGACATACCCGCGGCCCTGCTGGGAAGCCTGCAGATGATAGTGGTGATGCACAGGGACAGGAGGAGGGGCATAAGGAGGGTGCTGGAGGTCGCGGAGCTCATCCCCACCGCGGGGGTGAAGCAGATAGGGATAGAGCTGAACGTGATATTCAGGTGGATTGCATCAGACGACAGCATAGCGGAGCTGGCCAAGTCCTACAGGGCCATAAGCGACATAAAACTCTACGCAGGCATGGGAGACGACGACATAAAGAGGGACCTGGAGGACAAGAAGAAGGTCCTCAGGTGGCTCTTGAAGAACAATGTGAAGGACATCCACGAGGTGGGGAGGATAGTCTCCGAATACTACAGGAACAGGGAGGAGCTCATAAGGAGCATAGAGAAGGATGTGGCAAAGCCATCCAGGAAACCCAAAGAAACCGCAAAGGTCCCTGCCACTCCGGCCAAGAAGCCCGGGAAGAAGCCGAAATTCAGGAAGCCCTCAAGGTCAAGGTAAGGGATTCCTGGCTGTCTTTTTTATTCCGCCCGCCCAATAACTAAGCATGCGGAAGGGCTTCATCCATGTGGTTGAGATAATCATAGTGACCGTGGCGGTCTTCCTTATAATCTACCAGGTGTCCCAGATACCCAGGCAGAATTCGGACTGGGAGAGCATGGAGCTCTACACCCGCGCGAACGACATCCTCTTTTCCCTTGACAGCAAAGGCGTGGACTGGTTCGACCCGGCAGGGGTGGACAACGCCCTGCATTCCTCATTCCCCAGCAACACGGTCTATAATCTCAGGATAAAGAACGCCATGAAGCCCGAGATAAAGGTCGGCTGCATATGCAACGCCAGCCAGCTCTCCCAAGTCACGAATGCCCTGAACTATTTTGAGATAAACGGCCAGCCCGTAAGATTCACAATAACTCAAATCCAGCCAGCCTCCATAGCCTTCTCGCACGAGCATGACGTGATAGTGGCCTTTGAGCAGAACCTTGATAGCTATTCCGCTCAGATCTCCCGCTTCCTGGAGGCGGGAAAGGGGATTGTGAAAGTCCAGGATATAAGGAATTCTCCAGAGGATGTCATGAACAAGTTATTCAATGTGGACTGGGATGGACTGCTTCCAAGCCCTTCGAGAAATGTATATTTCTACTCCAATGAGAGCTCCGAGCCCTACTATAACATATACAAGTATTTCCACAGCATCCCTATCTACCAGCAGAATTTCACATATGCGTCTTTAGCTGCGGGGTGGCCCACAGGAGGAGCATGGAGCATTGGCGGAGGAGTTTACATAGGAAACAGCCCGGCCTCGCCTTCAACAGCCCTGTATGCGCCAACGCTTGCTGACAGATACTCTTTCAGGGCTTCTTTCAGGGCCGGGGCTGGCTATGCCAATAACGTTACCTTTGTCATGTATTACCAGAACGCCCAAAACAACGTTTTCGTGAGTTTTGACTTCGGTTCCCCGGACAGGGTAACTGCTTGGGAAAATATAACCGGGACACAAAACTTCAGAGGCAAGAATTCATCTTACACTCTTAGCCCTGGAACCATGTATGACGTGAAGGTGGTTCCTCTTCAGAACGGAAGGCTGAACGTTTATGTAAACGGTTCCATGATCCTGACCACAAACCCCGTAACCATTCCGCCCGCTAGCACGCAGATAGGCTTCCAGATTAAAAACGGCCAGGCCAGCTTCGACAACGTGGCCGTGACCTTTGCAGACAACCACACATTCTCCCAGAATCTCCTTGATTCCAATGAGAAAACCCTCCCGAATACAGGCGGCACCAAACCAGTCCTAAATAACTCAGCCTCGGCTTGCATAGCCTACGCCAACATAGTGAACGGCAATGGCAGGACTGCGTGGCTGACAAATTATAATGATATGGCCGACCAGGACATGAGGAACATGCTGAGAACCCTTGTGGTGTGGGCCGCGGGTGAGGAGAACGAGGTCATCAAGGGCGAGGTGAAGAACGTCCCCGTTGTCGCGAGCATATACAAGACCTACGACAAGGACATGTTCCAGCCCGTGGAGATCGTGCTAACGATGGGGAATCTGTACAAATAGGAAATTATATTCTTTTCCAGCGAGGACCTTTATCCGTGTCCTCCACTACAATCCCCTTCTTCTTCAGGGAGTCCCTTATGTGGTCAGCGTCCTTCCAGTCCTTTCGTCTCCTGTGTTCCTCCCTCTCTTGAATGAACTCGCGGATTTCCGGCTCAGCTTCTTCAGGCGAGTGCCATACCTTTCCCGATTCTGAGAGCCCGAGCCCCAGCACTTTATCCAAATCAAAAAGCAATTCAAGAACGTGCTTCGCATCCTCTTCGGAAATCTCCGGAATGAGTTTGTTTATCTCCTTCGTCAGGTCAAATATGAACTTCAGAGCAAGGGGCGTGTTCAGGTCATCATCCATCGCGGCCTCGAATTCCTTTCGTGCCTCCTGGAGCAGCTTCTTTATCCCGGGATTGGATTCTGGCTTGACAGCCTTCGGGTGTCGGTCTACAGTTCCTCCCTTGACGGCCTGCATCTCCGCGACAAAGTTTTCCAGACCCTTCACCGTCTCCTCCGCGGCTTTCGTGGCTTCTGCCGTGAAATTCAGCTTCGTCCTGTAATGGGCGGACAGTAGGAGGTATCTTATTCCTTTGGGGCTGTGACCCTTCTTGAGCAGGTCCCTGAGCGTGAAGAAGTTCCCCAGGGACTTGGCCATCTTCTGGCCGTCCACCAGCAGGTGCTCGTTATGCATCCAGTACCTCACGAATCGCTTCCCCGTGGCTGCCTCTGACTGGGCTATCTCGTTCTCGTGGTGGGGGAATATCAGGTCCACTCCTCCAGTATGAATGTCAAAGGTCTCCCCTAGGTATTTCATGCTCATGGCAGAGCACTCTATGTGCCAGCCCGGTCTCCCCTTCCCGAGTTCATTCTCCCAGAAGACCTTCCCGTCCTCCTTGCCCCAGAACTTCCAGAGCGCGAAGTCGCTGGCCCTATCCTTGTCATACTCGTCCTGCCTCACGCGCGCGCCTGCCTTGAGGCCCTCCAGGCTGGTGCCGGAGAGCTTCCCGTAATCCCCGAACTTCTGGATGCTGAAATATATCCCGTCAGTTCCTTTGTATGCATATCCATTCTTCTCCAAGGTCTTCACGAGAGAAACCATCTCCTTTATGTGCTCCGTGGCCTTGGGGTAGAGCGTGGCGGGCTTTATGTTCAGTCCCTTGATGTCCTCGAAAAAATCTTTTGAGTATCTCTCTGTGAACTCTTTCAGGCTCACCCCTTCTTTCATGGAGCCTTTTATGGTCTTGTCATCCACGTCCGTGAGGTTCATGACCTGCTTGACCCTGAAGCCCTTCCATTCCAGGTACCTTCGCAGCAGGTCCGCAAAAACGTAAGACCTGAAGTTCCCTATGTGCGCGTAAGAATAAACCGTGGGCCCGCAGTCATAAATGCCGACATGCCCTTCCTTCATGGGCTTGAACGCTTCCTTCTTCTTCGTCAGGGTGTTGTAAAATCTTATTGGCATGCAACCACTTCTATTAGAATTGTTGTTTGTTTTTATAACCTATAATAGAAGACGCGGACATATTATTAAATATGGGCCTTTTCCGCAGGAGGAAGCCTTCCATAGACAGGGCGCAGTTCAGGAGGATAGTCGCTGCCTCGAGGCAGCACAGGGTCTACCTCCCCTCTGAGAGGACGAAGCCCCTCATCTCCTCCAGGGAGTACAGGCTCTACAAGCGATTCGAGAGAAGGAAGCTGACCTGGTACGAGAAGCTTGCCCGTCTCTCGGAGAAGATCCTTACGGTCAAGCCTGGCAGGAAGACCGGGCAGGAGCTCAGCCAGCAGATAGCCTTCACAGGCCTCGCGATAACTCCTGGGAGCGTGATGTCTCTCTTTGTCCTAACAGCCATGGGCTCCGTGATGATCGGGGCTGCCATAACAATCGCCTCCTTCCTCACCGCCGGAGGGAATCCCATGTACGGCCTTGCCGTGGTGGCTGCGGGACTGGGGCTGTGCTATTATTTCTACAAGTATCCTGCAAACCTTGTCAAGAAGCTCAGGATAAAGGCAAGCTCCGAGGTCGTGCTCGCTGTCCTGTACATGGTGGTGTCCATGAGGATATCACCCAACCTGGAGCGCGCTCTCAGGTTCTCGGCCGCGAACGTTTCTGGAGCATTAGCCTGGGACATGAGGAGGCTCATATGGGACATAGAGATGAGGAGATACTATTCCGCGAATGACGCCCTAACGGACTACATAGCCAAGTGGAAGCCTGAGAACGAGGAGTTCGCGGAGGCGCTCCGTCTCATCCGCGATTCCGAGACACAGGTCCCTGAAAGGGGAAGGAAGGTCCTGGACGAGGCTCTGGAAGTCATCCTGGACGGGACGAAGACAAGGATGAAGCATTACGCCCAGGAGCTCAACCTCCCTGTCATGATAATACACATGATGGGGATAATCCTCCCCGTGATGGGGACCATCATGGCGCCCCTTGCCGCGGTCTTCATGAGCGACATGGTTTCCCCTCTCTATTTCGTCCTGGGGTATGACATAATCCTTCCCCTGCTCATAATCTGGTTCATAAACAACACCCTCGGCAAGAGGCCCGTGACCTTCTCGCAGGTGGACACCTCACACCACCCCGACCTGCCTCCTCCAGGCACGTTCAGGATGGGCAAGGGCACTATCCCTGCCCTGCCCATAGCCATAGCCGTCCTCCTCGTCTTCCTTATCCCTGCAGGATACTTCTTCATAGAGAACCCGAAGATGCTCTCCATAGGCATGAAGGACACCGAGAGCTGCACCTTCCTAGGCGCGGATTATTCCCCGACAGAGGAGAATCCCCAGGGAGGGACCTGCCCCACGCTCTCCCTCACCATGTCCATATTCCTCGTCCTCGGGGTCGCGGCAGGCCTTTCTATATATTTCATTCTCACCACCATGCAGAGGCTCCGGATACAGAGCAGGGTGGAAAACATAGAGGGACAATTCGAGCTTGCGCTCTTCCAGCTCGGGAACAGGATCTCCGGAGGCACTCCCACAGAGGTCGCGATGGAGAAATCGATAGGGGATATGAAGGACATAGAGATTTCCAACCTGTTCAGGATAGCCCTCCATAACATAAAGACGCTCGGCATGACCTTTGACGAGTCTCTCTTCAACAAGGACTACGGCGCCCTGAGATACTATCCCTCCAAGCTCATAAGGAACATAATGTACGCGGTAGTGGACACCTCCAAGAAAGGGGTGAGCTACGCGTCCGAGGCCATGCTCAGGATTTCCCGCTACCTCAAGAACATACGCGAGACGCAGGAGTACATAAGGGAGATGCTCTCCGAGACCACCTCATCCATGAAGTTCCAGGCCTACTTCCTCACTCCCCTCATAACAGGTTTGATAGTCTCCATGGCGGACGTTATGATACAGGTGCTTGTAAAGCTGGGCGGATACCTGGACTCCATTGCGGGGACAGGGGGGACCGGCGGCATGGCAGGCATGGACATATCCAGCCTTTTCGCGGACATGGACAGCGTAATCTCCCCCTCCCTCTTCCAGCTCATAGTGGGGATATATGTCATGGAGGTCATAATAATCCTCGGGATGTTCATAACAAAGATAAGCCACGGAGACAACAAGACCCTGCAGTGGAACAGCGTGGGCAAGATGCTCCTCATAGGCATGCTCATCTACTTCCTCGTGGCCATGCTTTCCAGCACCATGTTCGGCGGCCTCATAAGGGAGGCCCTGGGCGGCATGCTCGGAACGCCTTCCTAGCTCTCTGGGATTTTCCATAACAAAAGGAAAACTTTAAATATCTTTAATGATATATCACTACTGATATACATGCCAGCTAAATCGTTCAGGCCAATGTTCTCCGTGCCCAGGGGCTTCATGGAGATGCACATCCTCAGGATACTCCAGAACCCCCACCACGGATATGAGATAATAAAGCACATAGAGCAGGAATGCTCTTACTGGAAGCCCTCCCCGGGCTCTGTGTATCCCATCCTCCGGAAGCTCAGGAAATCCCGCCTCATTTCGGAGAAAACGTTCGGGAAAAGGAAGGTTTACATCCTCACGAAAGCCGGCAGGGAAAAGGTTAAAAAATTCGACCTGCATAAGGATGAAGTGAAGGGAAAGATGATAGCGCTCTTCAGGCTGATAGGGGAGGATGTAAACAAAACAGGCTTTGGGAAGGATTTTGAAATCTTTGAAAGGATAAGGAAAGACCCTGCCAAACTAAAGAAGGCCGTCAGGCTCAAGGAAGAATTCCACAGGCGGATGACGGCCCTTGCGGAGGATTAGCATGTGGGATCTTGCTCTCAAGAACATACTCAGGAATCGCACGCGCACCATTCTGACAGTCCTGGGCATACTCATAGGGATAGGCTCCATAGTGGCCCTTGGCTCCATAGCCGAGGGCATAGACGCCTCCGTCCAGAGCAGCCTGCAGCTCACGGCCAGCAAGATAACCGTCCAGCCGGCCGGCTCGGGCCTCTTCTCCATAGGGAACGATGTCACGCAAGAGGATCTGGACCTCCTGCAAGGCATAGGCGGAGTGCAGGACATAGTCCCCGTGGTGATAGACCTCGGGAACATCCAGTCCTTCTCGGGCCCGGAATACATAGTCATAGGGATAGAGCCGGACAAGACCCAGTACTTCGTGGGTGAGAACGTAGAGATGTACCAGGGAAGGCCGCTGGAGGAGGGAGACTCCGGAGCCGCCATGATAGGCAGTACCATCGCTGAGAGGTATAACATCCAGGTAGGGGATTCCTGGACCGTGCAGGATGAGGATTTCGAGATAGTGGGGATAATAGAGGAAACGGGCATAAGCGACATAGACGCCTCGATCCTCGTCACGCTGGAGGACCTGCAGGCCGTCCTGGAAACGGACAGCTACTATTCCGTATACGTGATACCGGATGACGTCAAGGACACGGAAAAGATAGCCGCCGAGATAGAGGACGCGAGCGAGGACCTCCAGGCCCTCACCTCCCAGGAGATAGCGAGGCAGGCTTCCGAGATAGTGGACCAGATAAGGTTCTTCACCTTCGGGATAGGCGCAATCGCCGCCTTCGTGGGCGGGCTCGGAGTCATGAACACCATGATAATGGCCGTGCTGGAGAGGAGGAGAGAGATAGGAGTCATGAAGGCCATAGGCGCCACGAACAGGATGGTCCTCACCCAGATTCTAACCGAATCCGCCCTGATAAGCCTGATAGGAGGCCTTGGCGGCATAGGGCTGGGTATGGGCGCCTCATTCCTTTTATCTGCAGGCTTCGGAGGGCAGATAACGCCTGTTGTCACTCCGGTGCTCGCTCTGGAGGGCCTTTCATTCGCCCTTTTCCTTGGAGTGATAGGCGGCCTATACCCTGCAAGGAAGGCTTCCAAACTCGACCCGGTGGAGGCGCTGAGGTATGAATAAGCAAACCAAAAAACCGGAAGCGAAGGGGCCGGAGAACGTGATTCGGACCAAAGGCGTAATGAAGTGCTACGGGGAGGAGGGCAAGTGCGTGGTGACTGTCCTCCAGGACGTGAACGTAGGCATAGAGAGGGGCAGCTTCGTCTCCATAATGGGGCCCTCCGGGAGCGGTAAGACCACCCTCCTTGACATAATTGGGTGCCTGCTCAAGCCAACCCAAGGAGAGGTTTTCATAGACGGCGTAAGGACAGCTGACCTTTCCGATGACGAGCTCGCCGAGATAAGGAGGGAGAAGATAGGCTTCATCTTCCAGCAGTACAACCTCATCCCGAGCATCTCCGCCATGGAGAATGTGGAGATCTCCCTAAGGATAGCCGGCAAGTCCAACTGGGAAGCCCGGGACAAGGCGAAAAGACTTTTAGAGATGGTGGGCCTCAAGGACAGGCTGAAGAACAGGCCTTCCGAACTCTCAGGCGGGGAGCAGCAGAGGGTCGCGATAGCCCGCGCCCTGGCGAATGACCCTAAGATAATCCTGGGTGACGAGCCCACAGGCAACCTGGACACCAAGACGGGGGAGCTTATCCTGGACATCCTCAAGGACCTGAATGAGAAAGAGGGGTACACGATAGTCGTGGTCACCCATGACCCGCGCATAGCCAAGCACACGCACAAGATAATCAACCTTCTGGATGGCAGGGTCGTCCGGGAGGATCACAATGGAAAGAAGGCGTAAACAAGATAATTGAGAATTTACGTCTTCATTCGAAGATGATAATTTGAAAAAATCAGGAGGAGATTGAAATGAAAAAGAGAATGGTTTTTGCGGCCCTCATGGCAGTCCTTATCATGCTGCCTGCGGCCGCTGTCCAGGCTCAGGAGGTGCAGAACACCGCGATATTCAACGTGATTCTCACGAACCAGAATCCCTATCCTGCAGAGCCTAGCAAGAACGTGAACGTGGAGGTGGAGGTCCAGAACACAGGGCTCGGGGACGCCACTAATATAGTGGTGGAGATAGTGCCCTCAGCCCCATTCAGGCTGCTCCCGGGGAGCGAGAGCACAAAAACCTACACCAGGATATCGGCCTCCAGCTCCGTGAAGGCTTCCTACGACCTCAAGATAGACGAGGATGCCATATCAAACCCGTATGAGCTGGAGTTCAGGATATATCCGCTCAGCAACCCTACCAGCTACCTTTCCAAGAAGGTGGCCGTGAACGTCCAGGGCCAGCCTGACTTCATAATAGACAGCACGTGGACCGTCCCCCAGGACATAGAGCCCGGCGGCCGAGTGAAGGTCTACGCGCGGCTGAAGAACGTGGGGACAGGGACCGCGAACCAGGTCCAGGCCTCGCTCAATTCCAGCTCAGGCGTGCTCATACCTGTGCTTTCGAGCGGCTCTGTCTACCTGGGCGACATAGTGCCCCAGCAGGAAAGCGTGGCGGAGATAGAGCTGGCAGTGGACAGCACGGCTGAGCAGAAGACCTATCCGTCAACCCTCACGGTCTCCTACAAGGACGAGACAGGCACCTCCATCCAGGAGACCTTCTCGCTAGGGATTCCCGTGACAGGGGTGATAAGCCTCGATATAATAAACGTGGAGGCCAACTTCGACAGGAACGTGCTCCAGATAGAGATAGCCAACAAGGGCACAGCAGACGCGAACTCACTCGAGGCTAGGCTGCTGGTCAACGGCAATTCCCTTGGCGTGGACTACATAAGCCAGCTCAAGGCCACGAAAAAAGCGACTCTCGAGTTCCCGCTCGTGACAGAAGGCCAGGGCAGGCTCGTCCTGAACTACACCACCCCTGACCTGAGGCAGGGCCACGTGGAGAAGGACATATCCGTAAGATATGAGAACCCCAACCAGGGCAGCCCCATAAGCACGCTCATCCTAGTCGCGATAGTGGCCGTAATCGCATACGTGATATGGAGAAGGTTCTTCAGGAAGAAAAAAAAGAAGTTCGGCTAAGGGGGATTTTTTTCAATCTCCTCCCATTATGGAGAGAAGGCGGCTTCGGCCGCCTTCGATTTCATTTTGAAATAATATAAACTAGCCATTCATGTGATATTAGGAGGGAAGGCGACTCTTGTCGCCTTCAATCGAACTATGCGCCTGACAGTAGCTATCATCCTGATAAATGCGGCTGTTTTTATACTCCAGTCTGCATCTGCCGTCGCAAATAATGTGCCTCTGGGCGAGGACCCTTTTACCTTCACGTTCGCCCTCACGCCGGTCATTGCTTTGAGCGGCTCCTGGTGGCAGTTCATATCATACATGTTCCTGCACGCAGACCCCCTCCACATCTTCCTTAACATGTTCGTGTTTTTCATGTTCGGGGCTGTGATGGAGCGCGCCCTCGGGTGGAAGAAGTTCCTGTTCCTCTACATGATATCTGGAGTGGGCTCGGCCCTCTTCTACCTCTTCCTTACCCTTACATTCATCCCGGGAGAGATGACGGTCCTCATGCTCGGGGCCTCCGGCGCGGTTTACGGGATCCTCGCAGCCTTCGGCTTCATGTTCCCGAAGGAGGTCATATACGCCTACTTCATCCCGCTTCCTGCCATAAGCGCGGTCTTCCTCTTCGCTGCGGTGGAGCTCATAGCCGGCGTTACCGGCATCATGCCCGGCATAGCCAACTTCGGCCACCTTGGCGGCATAATAACCGCAGCCCTCATGATGCTCGTATGGAAATACACCTTGAAGCCCAAGAACGAGAAGGATCTGCGCCACTACCAGTTCTACTGGGAGTGACCCTCGCCTTATTATTGGCAACGGAGAAGGCGGCTTCGGCCGCCTTCCTATAAGTAAAAACGCTATCTAAAGCTATATAAACCCTTCCCATATTATATTCCTAGTGATTTTTCATGGTTTCAGAAAAGGCTGAAAATGCAGAGAAATCTGAGAAAGCTGAAGAGGCGAAAGCGGAGAAGGAAGAGATTCTCATGAAGTGCACAAGCTGCGGAATGAAGATAGAGGCAGAGGACAGGTGGGTCAGGTTCCCCTGCCCGAAGTGTGGCAAGCAGAAGATAATCCGCTGCAACAAGTGCAAGAAGCTCATGAACAGCTACGAATGCAAGAAGTGCGGCTTTATCGGCCCGTGACAAAGCCTTTTTTCAAAAAAGGCTTTGGAACCCAAAAACCTTTAGCTGAACAATGTTTTTGGTTCATATAAAATATGTGGTAAGAATATGGGTGAGGTTATAGTCGTCTTCAGGATACTGCCCGACAGTGTGGACAGCTTCGAGAGCGTCAAGAGGCAGTGCGAGGCGCTCAAGCCGGAGAGGCTTGAGGAGGAGCCCATAGCCTTCGGCCTTAAGGCCCTCAAGTTCACCAAGATAATCCCTGATGGGCCCGGAGTCATGGACAAGCTCGAGAACGAGATAAACTCCATAAAAGGCCTAGGCAGCGCCGAGAACGTGTTCACCACGAGGGCGATGTAAACACGGCTTTTTCTTTCCTTAAATATAAATATAATCAATAAAGGAAGTTGAATGAAAGCGTCAAGAGACGCCTTCTATCCAGAATCGCCTCCGTAGCTCAGTTTGGATAGAGCGCCAGCCTTCTAATCGGATTTAGAAGATTCTAGGCTTCCGAAAGAAGCTGATGAGAGAAGCAAGCTGGAAGTCGCGGGTTCAAACCCTGAGCCTTTTCTTCCAAGAAAAGGCTAAGGCTCACCCAAAAGAAGGGTTTACATAGTTAACCCTTTAAACGGTTAATCGTGTGATATCAAGGGTGCAATCAGGTAGAAAATCCCGCCGGGGGCATGGGTCATAAAGGATATAGATATCTCTAGGAAATTTGGATATTTCAACGCCTCAAATTCGTGGTTTAAAAAGAGATTTACCAGAACGATCTAATTGGTTCTTTCTTTCCAGTTATTGGATTTTTCCAATACTTAACATTTTTGTGTGGTTTTCCTGGTTTTCTTTCACTTTTTGGAAAATATTTTTCATATCTTTCTGGGAAGTTTCTTCGCATATAGATTTTCAGATTTTGCTTCCCCATTCCGCGATTACAAACCTTGCATATTAGTCTTGTATTAGGGACAGAATATTTTCCCCCGGCCTTTATTCGACCTGCTTCTACATTTTCGTAACTTATTTTTCTTCCGCAACAAAAACAAGGACCATCGTATTTTCCTTTCCACCATTTAACTCTTAATTGATCACGGATAGTTTTTGGACATGATTTTTTAGATTTTGAAGGACCCCATATACTTGGCACATTAACGGTAAAAGGATTGGACATATATTTTATGTCGATTTATAATTAATATATATTATTTCCATCCAATTCGCGACTTTGAACTCAATATTCCCATAGACCATTAAACCAGCTTCTCCACAACCGTGCGCATGCCCCTGTACCCATGCCCCTTGAAGAACTTCAGGGAGAGGGAGTTCGCATTTGTGATTTCTGCGTCTATGGTCCTTATCCCATTCTTCATCAGCCAGCTTTCGGCCTCCCTCAAGAGGAGGACGCCCACGCCTTTGCGGCGGAAGGCCTGCTTCACGAATATTATGTTTATGTGGCCGTACTTCCCGAACTCCCCGGACTTGGGCTGGAACCTTATGAACCCGATTGGGCGGCTTCCGGAGAGGGCGACCTTTATCGTGCCCGGGTATCTTTCCGCATGCCTGAGCAGGATTCTCTTGGTCCTTTCTTTGTCCATCCTCAGGCCGGGAAAGCTTATCCTTCCTGTCTCCGCCCTGAAGTCCAGGATCCTTTCCATGTCCCCTGGCTGGAAGTCCCTGATGGCTATCTTCGGATTCATATGAGCGCACCTAGAACGGTTAGAGAGAGGCCTGTCATGAGCGGGATGAGAAGGTTGTCGCTGGCTGCCATTTTGAGCTTTGAGTGTGAGAACAGCCTTGCCTCTGGAAGGAGCTCCGCGAGCGTGGCTACCATGGCAGCCAGGAGGGATATGGCCGGGCTGAAGAAGAGCAGGCACACGAGGATGGCGCTTATGAAAAACGCTCCAGTTCCCTCGTAAGTCTTCTTCCCTATAAGATTGTGCCTCCCGAACCTCACGCCGATTATGGTGGACAAAGAGTCTGAGACAGCAAGCATGGCCCCTGCGGCGGAGGCTGCCTTAAGAGGGAAGAGGAGGAAGGCCAGGCCTATACCCATGTAGAACCAGAAGGCCCCTGTGAATGGCTTCCGGGAATCCTTCCTCTCAAGCCAGAAGGCCATGTCCCTTATCCTGCATTCTATCTTGGAGAGCAGGGTCCTGTGATTCTTCTCGCACCTGCTCACGTGCTCGGAATAGACAAGGAAGAACAGCGCTATCAGGGTGAACAGGAGGCCCGCCATGGCCTTGTCCATGAACTGGGCAAGAAGGATGAAAAGGAGCCCGCTCATGTGGACGAGCTGCCTCATGGCCTCGGATTTCATGATTATTATATGGCGGGAAGGCTTTTATCTTGTGGCTGGACTGTGGCTGGAAGGTGGATACTTGCCTGAAGGCGGCTTTGAGTTTGAAGGCGTCCGCTGACGCCTTCTTTCTAACTGTTCAAATGGGGAACCAGCCGGTCTTTGTGAGGAAGAGGAAGAGCATGACTGCGGAGAAGCACATTATGAGGGAGTGCTTCACGCCGGAGACTGTGGAGTTCTGGCTGAGCTGGCCTGCTATGAGGCCTGTGCATATCCCCTGGACAAGGACCACAGAGAAGAACACAGCCACATAATAGCATGTCATGCCAGCGCCTATATCGAACACCGCGCACAGGCCTGCGAAGAACCCGCAGGGGAATATGATTCCGCTCTCGCACGGGTCCACGAAGGCGAAGCCCGTGGCGCCCAGGCCGACCGCGGAGGCCTGGGACTGGAGCATGGGCACCATCACGTAGACTATCATGACGGATATGCCCAGGAAGATGAAGAACAGGCCGTACATTATCATGACCTGCTCCCTCACCACAGAGGCCCTTTCCGACTCTGCCTCCTTGAGCATTATCATGTCCCTCGCCACCGCGTCCAGGGTGTCCGGGATGCTGCCTCCTGTCTCGAAGGACTGCCTTATTATTATCAGGGCCTCGTTTATCACCTTGGAATCCTTCACGGCCTTCTGGAAGATGTCCAGGACCCTCAGGAAGGGAGTCCCCCACGAAAGGCGATTGTGCATGCTGTGGATCTCGGGGCTGAGCTTCCCGTAGTTCGCCTTCGCGGCTATGCCTATGCTCTCGGGCAGGGACATCCCTGTGCGGCTGGAGTCCGCCAGGTCCCTCACGAAGTTCGGGAACTGCTCCTCCAGGCTCTTTATCTTCAGGAACTGCATGTACTTGTAGATGAAGTAGGGGGTTACGCACAGGAAGATTGATATCATCACAAGGTTCCCTAGTATGGGGACGTCCCCTATAAGCATTCCTACGGCTACGAGAACCACGCTTATCAAGAGGGGTATGAATATTACCCTTTTCTCGGAATTTGTTTGTGCCATATCACTCACTCGGGGATATTCCCTTGAGCAGGACTATGAAGCCCGCTGTCACCGCTGGGACGAACGCGAACACTAGGAAGCTCTGCATGAGCAGCGCGAAGAACGACCCGCCTATCATGGGGCTCATTATGGATATCAGGACTATGAAGAAGAGGCTTCCCACGATGACCAGGGTCGTGTATATCTCTGTGTAGAATGATATCTGCTTGGAATAGGCATCCAGGTTCCTCCTATACTGGCTCATGAAGGTCTTCGTCTTCCCGGAAAGGTATCTGTCCAGGTCCCCTCCTGTGGTTATTATGGTTGACATGTTCCAGAAGATGTCCGCGAGCAAGGGCGAGGGCGTCCTTGTCGCCGCCTTCTGCAGGGCATCGTGCAGGCTCATGCCCAAGGTGTTCACGTCATTGTATATCTTCTCCGCCTCCTTCCCCACAATGCCTCCCCTCTCGGCGAGCATATGGAATATCTCCACGGGCTTGATACCGGAGGACGCGGAGGTGGACATGTAGAATATAGTGAAGGGGAGAGCCCTCTCTATCCTTGACCTGATGTTCTTGGCCTTCATGGAAGGGTAGTACAGGCCGAACGCGAAGATCCCGCCAGCGGCGGAGAAGGAGATTATCACGGAGAGCGTATATGAATAGAGGGCATCGAAGGCCGAGGGTGCCTTGGTGGCGAGAGTCAGGCCGAGCGAGACGAGGACAGAGCCTGCAATAAGGGATATCATGAAGCCGAGCAGGGAGTAGAAAGCCAGCGCGGAGATGTAATCCTGGACTGGCATCTTTATCCCGCATTTCTTCAGGCCGGACTTCACGGAATCGAAATAGCCAAGATAGCTCTCGAAGAGCTTCCCGAAGAGCCTGAGCCCGATCCCCCTGAAAGGCATGTCCTTGAACATCTGAACTCCTGCGCCGGATTAGCGGGCGGAACTGAGCCAGAAGGCGTCTCTTGACGCATTCTATCCATAGACGCCCAATCTGGAATCCGCCTATACCACCCTATCTGATTAGAAGCACTAGCCTGTTGTTTCCACCATATCCATTATCTTGTCTGGATTGGAGTAGTATTCGCTCACTATCTTCCCGACCTCCCTGTAGTCGTATATCTCCTGCCCGACCATCCACTCTATGATGGCCTTCCTCCTCATGAGCTCGTCCTTTATCTCGCTCTCGGTTATGCCCATCCTCCTGGCAAGGTTCTTGAGCATGAAGGATTTCTGGGATATCTCGAATGTGTCCGTGAGCGGCTTCCACTCGAAGATCTTGTTAGTGACGGGCTTGTTGTCCTTCACCCCCACCACCTCCAGTATGGCGTCCGTCCTCCTCACGTAGCTGTCCTTGAGTCTAGAGAGCGTGAGGAAGACCACGATGTTTATGTTCTCGATAAGGCTGGGAGGAAGGGATATGGGGGGCGTGGTGAGCCTGTCTATGAGCTGCTCCATGCTGGCCGCGTGTATGGTGGCCAGGCCGGAGTGCCCGGTGGCCATCTGCTGGAAAAGAACGAAGGCCTCCTTGCCCCTGACCTCTCCCATCACTATGTAATCAGGCCTCTGCCTCAGGGAGGATTTCAGCAGGTCGAAAAGGCTGACATCCCCCCTCTTGCCTTCCGTGCTGAGCGCGCTTCTCGCCACCTCGGGTATCCAGTGCGGGTGGGGAAGCCTGAGCTCGGGCGTATCCTCTATGCTCACCACCTTCAGGGTGGGCCTTATGAAAAGAGAGAGCGCATTCAGGAGGGAGGTCTTCCCTGTGGCTGTCCCGCCTGATATGAGGACGGACTGGCCGTTGTCTATGGCCAGCCAGAGGTAGGCAATCTGGGTGGAATTGAGCGTCCCCTTCCTGAGCATATGGCTTGGGGTGAGCGGCTCCTCCGTGAACTTCCTTATGGTGAAATTCGAGCCCTTCCTGGCTATGTCAGTCCCTAAGGTGGACTGCACCCTTGAGCCGTCCGGGAGGGACCCGTCCAGCAGCGGCTCCGCTATGGATATGGTCTTCTTGCACTTCTGCGCAAGCCTGAAAACGAAATTGTTGAGCTCGTCCGCGTCATTGAAGATTATATTCGACTTGATGGAGCCTATCTGCGGGTCCCTGTGGTATATATAGAGCGGAATCCCTATGCCGTCGCACGAGACGTCCTCTATGTTCGCGTCATTCATGAGAGGCTCTATCTTCCCCAGGCCCATTATCTCCTTCTCTATATAATAGACCAGGACTGACTTCCTGCTCTCGTCCCCATGGATGTCCGGGACAGTCTCGAGTATCCTGAGTATCTCGGCCTTCAGCACGCTCTTGGCCTTTATCTCGCCCAACTTTATGAAGTCTATATCCAGCCTCTCCTCCAGCTCCCTCTTCACGAACTCTATGATCTCCCTGTCCCTCTGGCTGAGCTTGGGCTCTATCACGCTGTAGACCAGCTCCTTCGCGGCCGGGTCCCATCTTATGTTCGCGTAAGCGAAAATCACGTCCCCCTTCTTGGGGAACCTCGGTATGAGGTGATAGGTTATGTTCAGGTTCCGGAGCATCTCCTTGCCCTCACCGGTCAGCATGCCCCCGGTGCCCGCGTATCTTGTGGGTATCTCCACGCCCTCCTTCTCTATATCCAGCTTTGGAGCCTCCTTCTCCTCCTTTCCTTTCCCTCCCTTCAGCTCTTTCCTGCTGTATGGGGCATATATGAGGACGTTGCCGCCTACCCCTATCCCGCCCAGCTGGAAGGCCTGCTTCTCGGCCTGCTTCTTCTTGAGCCATGCTATGTAGCTCTTCTTGAACCTTACGGCAATCCGCCTGACGGCAAAGGATTTTTCCCTGTGCTCCCCCCTAATCCTTATCCTTGGGATCCTCATTCAGGCACTTCCTCAAAAAAATTGGCTTTTTTCCGCTTTTGCATGCTCGCATTGAAAAGGGTTTTATGATATGATAATTTGGTTTCCCGTCTTATATATCATCACTTCCCCCCTGCCGCTTACCACTCTTCCTTTCATCGCGAAACTGTTCCCGAGTCCGTAAAGGTCCGAGTGCTTGGTGATGTTAGTGGTGACTGATGTCGTGTTCAGGCCGCCGGGATAAAGCTCCATTATGTAGGACTCGCTCCCCCCGATTCTCTTGGGTATTTTCACAACAACGGAAGACTCTTCCTGGCCACCCATCTGGGCCAGACTCACTATGTTAGAGCCGACATATTCTGTCACGGCTCCGAGCTGGTCGCTCGTGCCCACGGAACTGAAATAGACCTGGTAATTATTGAAAGTCGCCACGCTTGATATCAGAATGACTATGCCGAAAAGGAAGAGGAGCGAATACTCTATGATAATGGTGGTAGCTTTCATCCTTTTTGTTCCCATAAACTATTATTAGGTCTGGCCTGTATTAAAATCGCTGGAAAGTGTCACAAAAACGGATTTGACATCTTCGTTCTCCAAGAAGAATCACACCACGCTGACCTTTATCCTGGTGCGCACCAGGGGGCCGCCGTTCTTTGCAGTCCCTGAAACATCCGTCCCGTCATAGGAGACGACCACCCTGCTCGTCCCTGCAATCTCCCCTGTCTTCAGGGTTATCAGGTAGCCTTTCAGGGGCTCCTTACTCGTGTCAAGCTCCCTGTAATGGAGCGTGAAAATCAGCCTGTAATCGGAACCATAGCTCTCGGAGGAGAGGTTTATTATCCTGGGCTCGGCCTCCCCGTACGTGCCGTTCTCCCCCAAGACGTTAGTCTTGAGGATCACGCTGTTGCTCAGAATCAGTGGCTGCTTGACAATCTTTTCCAAAATAATGGAATTCTTATCCGGGAGTATTGAGTCATAATCTATGACCCTGATAAGCCCGTTCGGAATATCCAAAGCCGCCTCACCGGACCCCGCGTTAGCTATCTCCACAATCTTCTGGTCAAGCTTCACCACGAAGTCCTCGGCCGCAAGAAAGTCGGTGACCGCGGTCCTCTTGTTTATGAGAGGAATGCCCCACATGTAAGCGGCGCCCACAAGGCTAATAATTATACCTGTGAGCAGCACTATACTTATCACTTCTGTCTGCGCTTTTCGGGGCATATTTGACCTTAGCAGCTTACTGTGGCTACGTTCGGGCTGGGTCCGGCTGCTCCTGTGTTGGTTGTGAGCCTGTATGTGCATGTGGTAGAGGTCCCGCAGGTATCGGTGAAAGTTGCTGTTGTTCCTGCAGCAATCGAAACGGCAGAAACTGTGGGAGCTCCTGAATAAGTTCCTTGTGTTTTAACGACGGTTAGACCTGTCCCACAGGTAGCTACGGTATTGGTACCATCGAGTGTACAAGTAAGAGCCGCTGATATTGATGCTGTTCCTGCATTCCTGAATATCACTCTAGCTGTGCCGCCTGAACAGGAATAATCTATCAGTTGTATGTTCTGCGCGGTCATGCCTGAGAAATACCCTGACAGGAAGGTCCATGCAAGGCCCGCCAAAGCCACCGTTATCAGAAGCAGTATGATTACTGCTATGATTGGCGTTATTCCTTTTCTCATTTTTTACCTCCTATCTATAAGCATTAGAGCCAGTATTCGCGAACTGAAGATAGATCCTCTTGAGCCTCTTGTCTATTATGCCCAGGCTCGTGAGGCTCGCCTGGCCCACCTCGACATTCTTCTTGTTCTGCTCTATCAGCTCGTTCATCTTGTTCACGAGGGGCTGCATGACGTCCTTGGATATGTCCGTCACGGTCTCCTCCGTGGCCGATGTCTTCAGTATCTCCATGAACTCGTGCATGCTGGAGAGCAGCTCGTCTATCTTGCCCGGAACCTTGGAAATCTCGTCCCTAAGCTCCGCGTCCGCCTTTATGATATCATCTATAATCCTCTGGTTGGACTTTATGAGCTCTATTATCTGCTCTACAAGCCGCTGGGTCTCGGAAGTCGTGCTGGTCCTTTCGACCTGGTTTATGCGCTTTTCGAGCCTTCTTAGGGGAGAAGTCGGAATTATTTCGTAATCGTCGTCCATAATATTATATGCTGGGGGCCACTATATAAACATTAGCTTGGAAAGAACGCGAAACTTGGGCGGTGGCTGCTGTTCCGCCTGCCATTTTTAATAAAAATGAGGTGTGTGCCCCAAATAGCCCATTTTCTGTCACAGGAAAAGGCGGACTCGCAAGGAGACTTCGCCTATTAACCTGCTGATAGCATTTGTCTCAGCGTATTCGCTTGCCAGACGCGGCTTCGCCACGTCAGACGATTTTCGACTTGCACCCGCGCGTCACAGGATATTTCACCCGCTCTGCCCTTTGTCGCTCTGAGTTTCCTCTTCATGGCTCCAGGCAGGCGGTTGCTTTCTGCCTCCTGCGCATGCTTCTCAGCACCCGCCTCAAGGCGGCGCGCTCGAACGTGGAAAGAGCGAACTCTTTCCAGTCGCGGGTGAATGGAGCTTCCTCACCGCTTGCCGTTTTACCGGGTCGCGGCGGCGCTATCTATGGGGCTCACACCAACATTAGATTGATTGGTTATTTATAAAGGTTTTCCCATGAGAAATCGATAGCTATCGCTAGCAAAATCGGATGAAAAAGAAAATTATGGTGAGCTATCCTTTTAACTAGGACCTGTCGGAGATTGGTAGCAGTGAGCTGAACATCTCGGCGAACCTTGATGCGTACACCCCTGTTCCATCAACCCTGTCGTCTACAGGATCCTCCTGCCCGCACCGGTATTGGCAGACGGAAGGCGTCAGCAGACGCCTTCAAACGCCAGTTGCCTACCAGTTTGAGCAATGACTGCCTCTTTTTAGGGACGGCTTCGCGCTTAGTTAGGCCCGGAAGAAGACAAATTCGTATAGCAATTGATTTAGCTATTCATACGTATACCCGCTCTATCCAACAAGCGATTATCCATATAGAGAGCGGTTGACCGCTCTTTATCTTGCGCCTTCTTCCAGAATGCCTTCAGCGCTTATCCGTTAGGGCTTAGCTACTCAGCGCACTCTCATGACTGATAGACCAGAGGCCCCGACACTCCGTTCCTTTCGTACTAAAAGTATCTTCCCCTCAGGCAATCCGCACCTTCAGTAGATAAAGACCGTACTGGCTCGCACCGTACTTAACCCAGCTAAGGTGACTCTTTGATGGGTGAACACCCCCACCCTTGGGCGCTGCTGCACGCCCAGGAAGAGCCCAGCCGACGGCGGAGAAGCAACGAACGCGGTCGATTTGTCCTGATATTTCCCGATTGCTTTGACTCTCTCACTGTGCCCTGTTTCCAGGGCACTCGATAAATCGACCTTATTTGAGAATGAAGGCGAAAATGCCTGCGTTTGGTTAAGTTTTCACCTTCTCCCTTTTGTTTCTCTTACGAACGAGAAATACCGCATGGACTCTCGCGCGCCACGACTCCATTATCCCCATGGTAGCTTTTCTGACAGGTCCGGCCCCCACTCTTACGAAAGATGGCTTGGTTAATTCTACATAAGCCATCAATCGAATTAATGAGGCACGGAAGATCGCTAGACCACGCTTTCGCGTTAGGACGCCTAGTTGTCAAACGTCCTATCAGACCTCCTTTTGCTCTTACGCTCTTCTTCAGATTTCTGACCTGAATGAGGAGATCTTTGGGCACCTCTGATTTCAACGGAAGGACAACGGCGCAGCCGTTGTCAATCTCTTTTGTCAGAGGTGTACCGCCCCAGTCAAACTGCCCACCTGACGCTGTTCCCCATTCTCCGGAATGAAGGCGGATTTCCGATTGAAGGTATCTTGGACACCTTCCTACTTTCGTTCGCCTTCCATCCACAAGAGGTAAGCAATATGAGAGCGATAGGGTGGTGTTACATTGGCGCCTTAATAGCGACTTACGCCGCTATCGCATCGCTCCCACCTACGCTATACGATCACCATCATATCACAACATCAAGCTGCAGTAAAGTTCAATGGGGTCTTCGAGGTGAAAGACAGCTTCTAGCCATTGATAAAGCTGTCAGACTTTCTCGTCCCACTGAAGGTCTCCTGAATATGCACAGGACCATTAAGTTCACTGGGTCTCGGCCCGGGACAGCGGGGATCTCGTTAAGCCATTCATGCAGGTCGACAATTAATCGACAAGGGATTACGCTACCTTAAGACGGTCAGAGTTACCGCCGCCGTTTACCAGGGCTTAGCTCCGTTGAAACAGAGTTTAACCTACTGGCACTGGGCAGGCCTCAGGGACTATACAAGTCGTTTCCGATTAGCAGTCCCCTATGTTTTTGTTAAACAGTCGTACCCCCCTTGTAATTGCAACCTACTGATCCCAGCTTTGCTGAGGCAGTAGGCACCCCTTTTCAGCCGGCGGAAGGTGACTCTTGTCACCTTCAATCGCATACCGAAGATACGGGGCCAATTTGCCAAATTCCCTAGACCGAGTTATCCCAACACACCTTCGCCTTCTCAGCGAGGGGCACCAGTAACGGTTCTCGGTACGATTGGAAGACTCCTTACCTGTTTCCTTTTCATGGGCTCCAGGAATAAACCGAACCTGCATAACAGGCCATTCCCAAATTCACCTGCTTCTCACCATTACGGTACTCCGCAGGCTTGAGAGGTTAGATGCACATAGTACACTCGGTCTATCCCGAAACGTCAGAAACCGGTCCTGCGTTGCCGCGCGTAATCTCCCAGGACAGGAATATTAACCTGTTTCCCTTTCGGCATATTCCAGTTGGGGTATGCCTTAGGATCGCCTAACCCTCAGCCGATTCGATCGAAGGAAGGCGACCAGAGTCGCCTTCAAACGTTAATCGTTGCTGAGGAATCCTAGCCCTTTAGGTGGCATGGATTTTCACCATGCTTTGCTGTTACTGTCGACAAGATTCTTGTTCCTGCAGGGTCTACCCGAATTTTCAAGCGGGCTTCTGCCCCCACAGGACACCTCCCTACGATTTCCTTTCGGAATTCAAGGTCTCGGTAGCTTCTTTAGTCCCGTCCATTATCAGGGCCCCCAACCTTGGCGGGTGAGTTATTACACACTCTTTAAAGGGTGGCTGCTTCTAAGCCTACCTTCCCGCTGTCTGGGGTTGAAAACTCCCTTCCTCACTTAAAAAGCATTTTGGGACCTTAACCTTGATCTGGGTTCTCTACCTTTCGGATGTCGAGCTTACCCCGAATCCGCACTCCCGCGTTCTACGACGTCAAAGGATTCTGAGTTTGACAGCGTAACTGGAAGTTTCCCTCCTTGGTTACCCAATCAGTAGCTTTACCCCTTTGACTATCTCCCGCGAGGCTGAGCTACGGCTCATTTCGGGAGGAACCAGCTATCACCACTCTCGTTTGGCTTCGACCAGAAGGACGGCTTGTATAGCTTTACGTTCAAGCCGTCAAACTCTTTTTCACCCCTAGTCCCAGGTCACCCGAGTGATTTGAATCTCAACACCGGAAGCGAGCCTCCATCCAGGTTTCCCTGGACTTTACTCTACCCAGGACTAGATCGAGCGGTTTCGGGTCTTATCCCTCTGACTAAGGGCGCTTTCACACCCAACTGCCTGACGCGTAAGCGCTGCGCAGTGTTCGCTTTCGCTGCGGCTCCTTGTGTTAGCCTCGCCAGAGAAATAAACTCCTTGTCACGTGTTTCAAAACGGACGACATAACCTGAAACTCCCATTTTCGTATTTAATCTTTGCAGATTTTCCTTCGATGGGATAAACAGGCAATGTCCACCTATAGTTATATGGCTTCAGAATCTTTTCACCCCCTGTTAAGGGTATTTTTCAGCTTTCCCTCACGGTATTCACCTAGAGAGACGACTAGAACAAACCTGCATAAGTCGTCAGTCTAACTAGTGCGCTATCGGACTCAGGCGATATTTAGGATTGGGAGTTATTGCCTCCCGCCTTCCCGCTGGATATCCGACCAGCGGTACTCTGGATGTTTGGTATCCTCCTTCTCTCCTTCTCCTACGGGGCTTTCACCCTCTGTGGCGCCGCTTTCCAGCGGACTTCGGATCGGAAAGCTGGGAAGAACCCAAGTCCAAACCCCACATCTCCCTTCCATTACTGGAGGGATTCGGTTTGTCCTTCTCCGCTTTCAGTCGCCCTTACTAACGGAATCACGATTGTTTTCTTTTCCTGCCGGTACTGAGATGCTTCAGTCCCCGGCGTCCCCGATCCTCACGGATCACCTAAGTAGGAAGTCCCATTAGGAAATCCCGGGTTCAATGGCCGCGTGCGCCTACCCCGGGCTTATAGCAGCTTGCCGCTTCCTTCGTCGGTACCTGAGCCTAGCCATCCACCATATAACGTCGTCGGTCCTTATAGTCAGGATAGCTCACCTATGAATATCATACGGACAGCATCAAGTTGTGTTCACCCTATCACCTGCGGGCTCGCGCCCGCATCAAATTGGAGCGGTTAAATAAACCTTTCACTTGCTCTCCTTCAAATCGGCCTGCCATCCAGGATGTCAGGCGTCACGTTTTGGAAAGAAAGCGACTGTTGTCACTTTCAATCTCAATCCAATGCAATCTTGTGAATATGATATTGCTCGAATGAAGGCGTCTTGACGCCTTCCAGTCATTATCGGTACTCCAGCGTATCCAGAACAAGTAGCAAATCGTCGCCGACCACTACCCTGCTGCAACCCGTCTCCTGTCACGAGACCGGCCGACTCTGAACAGCCAGATAGCTCGATTGTTTAGCAACCCTGTGTCACCAAGGCTGCCTGTTAACGAAGTCCAATTCGGACTTCATAATCATAACAGTATGATATGAACCATGGCTTTATATACTTTGAATGGACTGACCGGGATTTTCCGGCAACCGGCCCAAGCATCAGGCCGGGCCCCTTCGAACCCGGAGCCTCTGCCTTGCAAGGGCAGCGATCTACCAGTTGATCTATCAGCCCGATTGTGGAAAGACGGTGGAACGGTTGACCGAAGGCGACTTTTGCCGCCTTCCATCTCAAATCCACCTTCAATCGATTTCAGTCCTTGTGGACTCTTTTTGTGTTGTTGAGAAAATAAGGAGGTGATCCAGCCGCAGGTTCCCCTACGGCTACCTTGTTTGTCGGATAGCTAGATGATGTTTCTGGACAGAAGCTGGCTTCGCCAACTTCAATCGATGGATAGAGATGGCTGTACCTCCTTGTAGCT
>DATEYJ010000005.1:0-3393 GCA_035256265.1 archaeon | reverse complement strand
CCTTGGCCAGCATCAGGAAGTGGGGCCGTATCTCATTGGCGAGTCTTATGTCCTCTTTGAAATGCTCCGTTTGGTATGAATTCACCCTGATAAGGACAGTATATTTATCGAAAACGGCTCTCCTGTTTCCTTCGCTTTCGAAGAATTCCCTCAGGTTCTCCCTTGCCTGCTCCTTGAAGTCCGGGTGGACCGAGTCCTCCAGATCGAAGATGACGCCATCGGGCCTGTCGTCCCCCTCCAAGGAAAGTATCTTTTCGAAGAATCTTCTTTTAACGCACGGGACAAATAGCAAGGACCTGATCCCAAGGGGATTTATTCTTTGCATATATAAAATTCATTTTTGCTTAATAAATAAGTCTTGCTATATAGCTTGGCAAGAAAATAAGCTGATTTTTATATGATCTTCGTTTCCCCGAGCTTCAAACCGGCTTCATCTATTATGAATTCGTGGGGGACCTTCGCATCGAACGAGGAGTATCGCAGCTTGTGGACCGTGAGGGACCTCATGGGCTTCTCCTCCAGCTCCATGAAGGACAGGCTGAGAACACCATCACACTCGAAAGCCTCCCCGTTCCCGCCGTCTATTCCCCCATCCTCGGTCTCGCAGATTATGAGGCTGCAACCTATGCCTTTTAGGTATCTGAGCATCTCAGAGAAGTGTATCCTGTAGCCCTTCTTGCTGTCCGAGAACATGAACATCTTGTTCGCGTTGTCTATCACGATCCTGTCCAGCTTCGGGTACTCTGTCAGGAGGGTGACGAACCTTTTTATGGACATGTTGCTCTCCCCGAGGGCGATGTGCTCTATCGCCAGGCTCTTCCCGATGAGCTTTTCCACATCCTTCATCCTCTCGAAGCCTTTGCATGCCCTGACTATCTCTTCCGGGGTCTCATTCAGGGTAACGTAGCAGCACTTCTCGCCCTTTCTCGCGCCTTCGAGAAGGAAGTTCATGCCGAAAAGCGTCTTCCCCGTCCCAGGGCCTCCTGAAACGAGTATCGTAGTCCTGTCGGGGAACCCACCTCCAAGCAGCTTGTCAAGCCTCGGAAGGCCAGTGGTAACCTTACTCATCCTCTTCCCCCTCGAATTCAGGAATCCCCCTGGTCTTGCCGTGAAGCCTCACGAGGAGGTAGACGGAACCGTCGAGACGGAAAACCCTGCCAGGGACCTTCTTCCTCATCTTCCTGACTTCCAGCCTGTCGAGGCTCTTCTTGGGGAGCATGAGCCTGCTGCTGTTTCCGAGCTTCCCCGTAGTCATGGGCTGGTTCATGAATTTCGGCCCGGCTGGTATGACCATCAGGTCGCATGTCGCCTGCTTCAGGAAATCGTACTCCTCCTTGGAGAGCTTCAGGCTGAGAAGCGTGCAGCCGTCTTTTATGTCAATCGAGCTAATGTCAGCCATGGTTTATATGTGCCACTACAATATTTAAACTTTTCGGTAACAGAGGTAACAGAATCTCTGCAGCATGCCGCACAGAAAAGGATAGCTGGGTTAAACTTATATTTCCTGAAGTTTAACAAAAATCATTTTTTATATAAATAAACAATAATATACAAGGTGGTATCATTCCAAGGGCAAGGAAAGGAAGCAAACCCCAAAACACAAATTCTCGCAGGAAGAAACGGACAGGGAAGCACAAGCCAGGTCAAAACTCCTATCCTAGGAACGCCTTTTTTGACGTGGAGAAGATAAAGAGGGCCGTGGAATCACAGGCAAGAAAGGCTCCCGAGGCCGAGGATTCCAAAGAGTACATAAAGACAGGGATACCCGGGTTTGACGGGCTTTTCGAGAAGGGCATCCCCAAGGGGAATTCCGTCCTTGTCGCAGGAGGGGCGGGCTCCGGAAAGACCATAATGTGCCTGCATATCCTTGCGGAGGCTGCCAAGAAGGGGGAGAAGTGCCTCTACATGAGCTTCGAGGAGTCCGAGGAGAGGCTGAGGAAGCACATGACGGAGTTCGGGTGGAATCCCAAGGAACTCGAGAGAAAAGGCAATCTTCTGATAAAGCGGTTCAGCATCTTTGACATATCCAGGTCCATAGAGGCCATGGTGGCGAAGAAGAGGGGGGAGCTTCTGATTGACGTGGAGCCTGTTATACTCCCGAAGGGGTTCAGGCCGGACAAGGTGGTCGTGGACTCCCTGAGTTCCATAGCCTCCGCCTTTGCCGGAAGCGACACGTATAGGAGCTACATAGAGCAGCTCTTCAGGTTCTTCGAGCGGATGGGGACCACATCCTTCCTCATAACGGAGACGGAGCAAGTCCCTACTGTGTTCAGCCCCAGCGGGGTGGAGGAATTCCTCGCGGACGGGGTGGTTGTCCTGTACAACATACGCAAGGGAGACATACGCGAGAGCGCGATAGAGATCCTCAAGATGAGAGGCGCGAGGCACAAGAAGAAGATAGTGGCCATGCAGGTGACCAGCCGCGGGATAGAGGTCTTCCCTGAGCAGGAGGTCTTCAGCGGGATTGACGCTGAGAAGTGAAGGTGTTCGGTCATGTCCCACCGTTTCTTGATATCCCGAACACCTTCCATCGATTGTGATAGGGGAAGCGCATGGCTCTGAAAAACCAGTTCCCCTTTCTCGCGCTTTTTCTCTTCTTTATCCAGTCCGCCTGCGCTCTTGACACGATTCCTGTCCAGCCTTCCCAGGGCCAGGTATTCAACATAACCAACAACGTGACCTTCACATGCAACGCCTCTGATGAGAGCCAGGTCCTGAACATGAGTCTCTACCACAATCTTAACGGCACGTTCTCCATGAACCAGACGGAATACTATGGCGAACTACCGCTCGATTCGAACACAAGCTTCCTGTGCCATTTCAATGGCGGCCTTGAGTGCCAGGCAGGAGGGAGCGGGAACCCTGTTGCGAACGACTCTCTAAGCTTAGTGGAAGGTAAATTCTCCTATGGTGTGAACATAAACGAGACTGGAATTCTGAGATACCAGACTTCAGGGAACTTTGACCGCAACCAAGGGACCATAGAGCTCTGGATAAGGCCGGGAAGCGACGTGAACAATTACATGGGATACATATTCCATGCGGCCGACTACGATGCGGATGACGAGAACGAGATGATGCTTTATTTTTACTATGGAACTCTCCGCTTCATGATAAGAGACAATTCGGGAAGCGCGTATTATGCTGAAAGGGATGCATCCTTCATCCAGGCTGGGATCTGGTACCGTCTGGCGGTAGTGTGGGACCTGGACAGCAACGTCACGGATGAAGGGGATCTCATGGCCCTGTACGTGAACGGCTCGAGCGAGGAAGGCTCTTACAGTTGTGACGCTTCATGCGACCCTCCAATCTTGTATAATTCTGTCTCATCTTCCTTCTCCATAGGCTCTGACAAGTACAATTCCAGCCGGATAAACGCCACCATAGACGACT
>DATEYJ010000004.1:0-4553 GCA_035256265.1 archaeon | reverse complement strand
TGGCCCGTCAGGTTCACTATCAGGCCCAGGCCGTCATTCTTTGCGGTGTCCTCTATCGCCTTGCTTATCCGGGAAACTGTCACCCCCGGCCTTATGACTTCCAGGGCGGCCTCTATGCACTTCTCACAGCATTTTATCAGGGAGCTGGGCTCCGAGCAGTAAGTGAAAGCCATGTCCCCTATGTAGCCGTCCACGTGCACCCCTATGTCTATCTTCATAAGGTCCCCGGGATTTATTGTCCTGGCATCACTCGCGGAAGGCGTGTAGTGGGCGACAATCTCATTCACGGAGATATTTACTGGGAAGGCGGGCTTTCCTCCCTTCTCATGTATCTTCCTGTCTATGGTTTCCGCTATCTTCAGCAGGCCTGTCCCCGGCTTCAGCATCCCGGACAGCTCATCCCGTATCTCCGCGCATATCCTCCCGGCCTTCAGGTATTTTTCCCTCACTTCATTTTCCATAGAGCCACCATATTTCCCCGTTCTTTAAATGCTCATGCGGATTTAAAAACAAAGTCCGGGGAGATGAGAAGTTCGCCTTTCAGCAACAGTTTCACGGATTGGTTTATATCATTTGCCTGGAGCAGCGGGGCTTGCTAAAACTTTCTCTACTTTAATCCCAGCTCCTTCTTGAGATGGTCGGCCTTGTCTGTCCTCTCCCATGTGAAGTCCGGGTCGCTCCTGCCGAAGTGGCCGTAAGCGGCTGTCTTCCTATATATCGGCCTCAGGAGCCTGAGGTGGTCTATTATGGCCCTTGGCCTGAGGTCAAAAGTCTTCCGGATCGCCTCGGATATCCTCTCCTCGGGGACCTTCCCTGTCCCGAATGTGCTCACGAGGACTGAGACGGGCTGGGCCACTCCTATAGAGTAGGCTAGTTCCACTTCACACTTTTCAGCAAGGCCTGCTGCAACTATGTTTTTCGCTATGTACCTTGCCATGTAGGCGGCGGAGCGGTCTACCTTTGAGGGGTCCTTGCCTGAGAAGCAGCCTCCTCCGTGCCTTCCCATGCCTCCGTATGTGTCCACTATGATCTTCCGTCCTGTCACTCCGGTGTCAGCCTCAGGCCCTCCCACAGCGAAAATCCCGGTCTCGTTTATGAAGATTTTCGTATTCTCGTCCATCCAGTCCTTGCACACGGGCTTTATCACATGCTCTATTATTCCAGCCTTTATGTTCTGCTGGCTTATCTCGGGATTGTGGTGGACAGCTATGACAATGGCTTCCGCTCTTTTCGGCTTCCCGTCAATGTATTCTATCGTGACCTGGGACTTGCCGTCAGGCCTCACCCAGTCCAGGATCTTCTTCTTCCTCACCTCGGCCAGCCTCATGGTGAGCCTGTGTGCGAGCGTTATGGGAAGAGGCATGAGCTCAGGAGTCTCATTGCACGCATATCCGAACATCATCCCCTGGTCCCCGGCCCCCTGCTCGTGGTTCGGGGTCTCGTTCACGCCCACGGCTATGTTCTGGCTCTGCTCGTGTATGGCCGTCAGGACCGCGCAGTCCATGCAGTCTATCCCGTATTCGGGATTCGTATAGCCTATATCCTTTAGCGTGTTCCTGACTACATGAGGTATATCGACATAGGTGTTTGTGGTGACCTCCCCTGCCACCATGATAAGGCCTGTCGTGGTCAGGCACTCCACCGCGACCCTGCCTTTCGGGTCCTTTGCCATTATGGCGTCAAGTATCGCGTCAGAGACCTGGTCACACAACTTATCTGGGTGCCCTTCTGTCACTGATTCCGAAGTGAAGAGGAATCTCTCCATGGCTGTCCACCTCCCTTAGCTTCCAAACACTTCAATAACAATATTGTCTAGATTATCCCGGAAGGATTTATATATTTTCTTATATATTTTCATGAGAAAAAATAACTGCCAGTTATTAAGCTACCGGCGCAAATCAAAATAAAAGGAAAACAATCCATCAGGACGGATTCTGGCTGGTATTCTTTTTTTACCAGTCCTCGTCCTCGTCTTCCTCTTCATCGTCGTCTTCCGTGGCGTCCTCTTCTTCCTTTTCCTTTTCCATCTTCTTTTCCTTCTTCATGGAATCACGTTCCTGTTCTGGAATGAAGGCGTTTTATGGCTTGAAGGCGACTCTTGTCGCCTTCTATCTTTTTGGCGCCTTCTGGCTAACTATTCCTCCTCTTCCTCGGAGAAATCTCCCTCTTCTTCATCATCATCCATCATCCGAAATGCCATCCAAATCACGCTCCTTGTTTGAATAAGAATCAACAGTGTAGCAATAATTGGTGCGCGATGTATTTAAATGCTTTCCGGGCGCGAATCCCCTCTTCTCCCGGGAAGCGATTGTGGCTGGAAGGCGTTGCTTTGCTGCAATCAATATCTCCAGCAACGCCTTCTCTCCATCGTTGGCTGGAAGTCGATTGTTGCATGAATGCAGTCTTCAATCGACTTCATTCTTTTATTACCGCCTTCCGAAATATAACCATGATAGTCACGGGGAAGTACATGAGGCAGCTGAGGGAGGAGGCCGGCCTCTCCCAGGCCGAGCTCGCGAGGCTGGCAAAGGTCTCGCAGGCGCACATAGCCAAGATAGAGGGAGAGAAAGTCGATCCGCGGCTTTCCACGGTGAACAGGATACTTTTCGTGCTCAGAAAGAGGGAGGGCGGGATGAGGTGCTCCCAGATAATGCACAGGCACGTGATTTCCGCGGGCCTGGATGACCCGGTGCAGAAGGCCATAAAAACCATGCACAGGATGGGGATATCCCAGATGCCAGTCCTCCAGAAGGGGGTCCAGGTGGGCAGCATCGGGGAAACCACCATAATGAGGAACTTCGACAGGAACGTGAAGCGTCTCTGCGTCAGGGACATGATAGACAGGCCCTTCCCCATGGTGGACGTGGACGACATGGTGGAAATTCTTCCAGGGCTTCTGGATATACACGGCGCCGTGCTTGTGTCTGAAAAAGGAAAGATAAAGGGGATAATAACCAAGTCTGATTTGCTTGCCGTGAAATAATCACTTCTTTTTTCCAAAGTCCTTGATACCAGAAACAGCTAACTTCCTGAGCTCGGGGTCTTTAATCATGGAAAGCCCTTTCCCGTCCCAGAATGGGGGCAGGGGTTCCCTGTAATTCCCTTTCCTGTGGTATTCTATAGCCTGGACTATCGTGGCCAGCCTGTCTATGTCCTTCACGAAACGGGCCTCGGGTGTTTTCTGGACCTCGAACTCCTCCCAGAGCCGGAGGATTTCCGGGGAGCCTGCCAGGGAAGCAAGCTTCCTCATGGCGGACCGCTCTATCTTGTCCCTTTCCTTTTTCCACATGCTTCCACCCTGCTCCCAGTTCTCTTTTGTGATTATGTCTCCCACTATGGCCTCGGGGAGGTCATGGACAAGGGCCATCTTGAGGGCTTTATCCGAGTTGAGCTTTCTACCCCTCTTGAGAATGAGGGCCATTAAGGCTACCATCAAAGAATGATCCGAGGAGGTCTCCGGCCTTTGGACGCCTCTCTCAGTCCAGCCTGTCCTCTCCACGTCCTTCAGGTTCAGGACAATCTCAAAGAATTTTGTCAGGTCCATAGAAAACAATATGCTTCAGTCTTATTAATTCAGCACTCACCCCTCTTCCACAGCCCAATAGCCTCTATCAGCTCCCTTATGGTGGGGTCCATTCAGTACTTCACCATGAGCCTGTCTATGTCCTGCAGGAAGAAGCACACAAGAAGGATGGAAAAGTATATGAGGAGGCCTATGCCGCTTGAGGAGATCAGCTGGTAGCCTCCTATCCAGAAGTTCGCGCTTATCCCGAACTGCATGTTAGTTATGGGATAGAACAGCGCGACAGTCCCCTCTGAGAAAAGGTCCAGGATGGTGTGGGAGAAAAGGAAGAGCAGGAGGCATAGGGAGGCCTGCCTCTCGGTCTCCCCTCCCCATGTGTACATTATGGAGAGTATGGTGAACGGGACGGCAAGGGTGAAGAAGAGATTGTGGAACATCGCCCCTCCCAGGCCGGGGCCCATGAAGTGATCTATGTCTATGAGGACCGCGGTGGACGCCATCATAAGGACGGCCGGAATACCGTGTTTCATGTGTATCCTGGCGGCCAAGGCTGCCATGAGGGGGAATATGAAATGGAAAAGTGCATCCATGGTATATTATTGGTCGTGGGAATTAAAATAGTCAAATTTCGGAATGAAGGCGTCCGCTGACGCCTTCTGTCTAACTGTTCTTCTTCTTGGCCTGCCTGAAGGCGGCTTCCACATCCTCCCTTTTCAGGCCGCTGGAGAGAAGCATGGACCTGAGCTCTTTCTCCGGCGTCCCTTTTTCCAAATCCTCCCTTACCAGCTCCGCAAGCTCCTGCCTGGCCGCCTCCCTTCTGGCCTGACGGCTTGGTCCAATAGAATCAAGCCGTCTCTCCGAGGTTCTGGCCTGACGGCTTGCACGCTTTTCGCTCCTGACAGAGCTGCGCGAGCGGAGCTTTTTCGCTATGTAGATGACTGCCAGTGCGGCGGCCACCCCGAAGTAGACCTCATAAGGAATCTGCTGCTCCGGAGGGAGCTGGACATTGGCCACAGCCTGGACGTAGCGG
>DATEYJ010000003.1:0-10624 GCA_035256265.1 archaeon | reverse complement strand
GCGGCAGGGACAGGACAAGAATCTTGGCAAGGAAGACGAGCGTGCCCCAGAGCTTCTGCTGCTGGAGGGTGAAATTCAAGCCCCGGGGCTTTGTTCCCTTCTTCATTATTTATATATTGCCTTCCCCTTTAAAGGAGGCTTCGGACAGGAAGCGTATTTAAGATTTATTATGAGTTTCTAGATATGCAGCAGGCAGAAGCTAGGGAAAGGAGCCTCTCTGAGCTATCCGGGGTGCCGGAGCCGGTGACATTGTCCGAGATTGTTTCCTGTTCATATGGGCTGGCAAAGAGGTATATCCACAAAGGCCAGTACAGGCTTACTGGGGAAGAGGCCATCCACCATCCGGAAAGGGTAGAAGAGAAAACAGAATATGTGTTGCGGGATACTGAACACAAGATTGCAGGACGCGCCTCAGCATATTTACATGAGGGCGAGGAAGACAAAAAAGGCATTATTGTCTTGAAACCAAAGTCAGGGACGGCCGAAAAGGATATTTTCTATCTCAGCGATTTTTATGGTGCAGTCAGACAAGAAGGGGACAAGATATGCTACATGATAGACAGAATGACGCGCAGCAAGGATGTGAGATACATCGTATACATGGGTGTGATCTTTTCGTTGGCGCCATCCGGAGAAGAGAGGGATTGTGACATAATCACGCTGATAGAAAAGATAAACGACAGGCATGATAACAACAACCCTGAAGAGAGGATTGACAGTGACCATTACGCGGATGTTTACAGACAGCACGAGCAAAATGGCACGCTCACTTCATTGAGCGATGAATACGGCCTTTCAGAATATATCGGGACAGACGCAGAAATCTCGCTTGGCGCATTCCTCGAATCCCTGGAAAGGAAGCTCATTCGCAAGCTGGTTATCAATTCACTTGACAATGTAGTGAAGGCAAAAGCGCCCAAGGTTCCGTACCCATATGTGCCTGCGGCAAGGCATATGCTCCTTGAAGAGACTGATGAAAGCGACAGGAGACTCTTTTACCCCGAAAGGATGAAGGAAATAATTGATGAGCTGGAATGCAACTCCAATCTCATACTCAAGAAGTATGGGCACAAGATTGATATCGCTGATATCCTAGGTGATACAGGATTTTTCAGATGAAGCAATTCATGCATGCTCCCTTATCACAGAGTCTATGCTCCTCTTCTGGAGCAGGACCTCCGCCCTTATCCTGTCGCGCACGCGCCTGTCGTGTATCCCCGCCTTCTTCATCCTTGAATCCATCCTTACCACGATCTGCCTCACCTGCTTCCACGCGTATATGCCGGAGACGAGAGCGTCACGCTCGTGCCTGTTCCGCCAGACCTTCCCCCGGAGCTTCATGTAATCCCTCGCGGTCTCGTGCTTCTCCTTCCTTGAGAATGTCTCCCCGGGCTCTATCACCCTGGCGGAGAAGCTGGTTGCGATCCTCTCCACGGCCCTCGGGATCGGGTTTATATCACTCGAGACTAATATGGGATTCCCCGCATCAGATATCATCTTGGATATGTCCGCCCTGGACAGGTTCTTGCCGCTTTTAAGAAGAATAAGCTCCCCGTCAAGGTCGAAGACCGCGACCCCTGTCGTGGTCCCAGGATCTATCCCAACAATAAGCGGCTTTCCTTCGCTCATTCAGGTAGAATTTAAATCGGAAACTTATATTTGCATCATGAAATACCCCGAATCCGTCCTCACGAAGAACCGCAAAGGCGAGACAGAGGTGCGGCTGCTTATAGACAAGGGGAAGTTCACGCGCTATACGTACGTGTACCCGGACGGGACGAAGGCGGAAGGCGGCAAGGTGAGCATAATCCTGACTAACGAGACCGACCAGAGGACTCACTATTTCCTGATACCCACGCAAGGCGGGAGATACCTCGCGATAATTCCCAAGGAGACGACCGGAAAGAAGGCGACAGGCGAGTCGCCTTCAGTCAAGGTCAGGAAAGTCTGGAATGGGAAGGGAGAGGTCGAGGTTTAGCTCCTGAACCTCTCATTCCATGCGCTTCTGATTATGTCATGGTATTTCTTCAGATGGGATTTCCATTCATCAACGAGGCACACTTCACCATTTTTCGCCACTAAAGCAAAAGGCTCGCCTTCAAGGGTTTCGGCCGTGTAAATGTGATTCATCCCATGCGTGCCGCAACCCACATCAAAGCTAAGACCTTCCAAGAACTTTACACCCACCTCTTGTCTATTAAATAGATACATAGCTTTGATTAGGAAGGTAAAAAATATAAAACCAGCGTGTTCTACTCCTCTTCCTCTTCTTCCTTGAAGGCCGTGATTCCCTTCCTCTGCTTGATTTGGGAGATGACCTTGATCTCAAGCTCCTTCGGAAGCGGCTCATACACTATGTCTATGAGCCAGTAGAAGCCCTTCCCTCCTGTGGCTGACTTGAGAGTGGAGTTGAAGCCGAACATATCGGCCACAGGGAGCTTGGCCTTTATGATTGTTGTGCCTCTCTCCTCGGACATCTCTATTATCTGTCCTCTCCTGTTGTTCACTTCCTTCATGGCCCCGCTCAGCTCCTCCGTGGGGACGTCTATCCTTATTATCTGCTTGGGCTCGTAGATGAAGGCCTTCCCCGCCACCATGGCGGACCGGACAGCCTTCCTGATTGCGGGTATCACCTGCGCAGGGCCCCTGTGTATCGCGTCCTCGTGGAGCTTCGCGTCCACGAGCATTATCTTCGCGCCGGAGACAGGCTCCCTCGCGAGAGGGCCTTCGTCCATGGATTCCTTGAAAGCCTCCTTCACCATCTCCATTATCTCGAGTATCGCGTGCACGCCGTGGGTGGCGTCTATGAGCATGTTCCTGTTGTATATCATCTTGATCTTGCGGATCTCGTCCCTGTCCATCCCGTGCTTCACGAGCGTTTCCAGCAGCTCCTGGTCCTTCTTCTTTATCTCGGTGTCCCCTATCTCCCCGCGCACCATCGCGTCGTACACTTCCTTCTCGATCGGGCCCGCGATTATGTAGAACCTGTTGTGCTTGTTCGGGGACTTCCCTTCTACGGCCGACGGGCAGATGGACTTCACGCCCTCCCTGTAGATGACTATCGGAGGCGAGATGTCCACCTCAATCTCCTCCTCCTTCAGTTTGTTCTCTATCTTCGCGTTTATGTGGAGCTCCCCCAGCCCTGAGACCAGGTACTCTCCCGTGTCCTCATTTATCTTTATCTGGAGAGTGGGATCCTCCCTGCTTGTCTTCTTCAGGAACTCTATGAGCTTGGATAAGTCTTTGGGATGCTTGGGCTCTATGGCCTTCGTGACCACGGGCTCGAATATGTGCTTTATGGCCTCGAAGCCCACTATCTGGTGCTCAGGATCGCATATGGTCTCCCCCGAGGAGGCGTCCTTGAGGCCCACTATCCCGACTATGTTCCCCGCAAGCACCTCGTCCATCTGGACTCTCTGGCTGCCCTTGTAGATGGAGACCTGCTGGACCCTTTCGGTCTTGAGCCTGTTGACCAGGTAGACTTCCTGGCCCTTCACTATCCTTCCTGAGAATATCCTGACAGTCGCGACGTAGCCTGCGTGAGGGTCCGGGTAAATTTTTGTTACCACGCCCGCCAGCTTCCCCTCGGGGTTGCATATCATCATGTCCTTGCCCACGTCCAATTCCGTGTCGCCAGGCCAGATTTTCGGGATCCTGTACTTCTGCGCCACGAGCGGGTCCGGGAGGTGCTGTATGACCATGTCCAGGACTACCGCGTGAAGAGGAGACTTCTCCGAGAGCTCATTCTCCTGCTCCTTCTCGGTCATCTCTATGACCTCCTTGAACGTGAGACCTATCTTCTGCATCACGGGGATGGAGATGGCCCATTTCTTGGTGGCGGAGCCGAATGCCACAGAGCCGTTGTTCACGCTCACAATCCACTTGTCCTTGTACTGGTCCTCCGCGAACTTCTGTATGAGCATGTTCACTTCCGTGATTATGTCCTTGAACCTCTCGAGCATCTGCTCCGGGGTGAGCTTGAGCTCCTTTATGAGGCGGTCGGTCTTGTTTATGAAAAGGACGGGCCTCACCCTCTCCTTCAGGGCCTGCCTTATCACGGTCTCGGTCTGCGGCATGACTCCCTCCACGGCGTCCGCCAGCACCACCACGCCGTCCACCGCCCTCATGGCCCTGGTCACGTCCCCGCCGAAGTCCACGTGGCCCGGAGTGTCTATAAGGTTGATAAGGTAGTCCTTCTCATGGTATTCGTGGACCATGGACACGTTCGCGGCGTAGATGGTTATCCCCCTCTCCTGCTCCTGCTTGTCAAAGTCCATCACGAGCTGCTTTCCCGCGAGCTCCTGGGAGATCATCCCGGCTCCCGCGAGAAGGTTATCGCTAAAAGTGGTCTTGCCGTGGTCTTTTCACCAGAAATAGCCCGCAAGCTAATCCTATATGTGAGCCACGATGCCTATGTTCCTGATGAACTCAGGCCTGTGCATGAGTTCCTTCACGATATGGGTGATTTCCCTGGCCATAAAATATCACGCATTGCATGTCTTTTTTAGAACTGACAGTTAATATGAACCTATATATATATAAATTTACTTTTTAGCTTTCTCCTGTGGGGGTGGAATCCTTCCTCAAAGGCGTGTGCGGGGAGCTCTCGTCCAGGAAGAGGGGCTCGAGGTTAGGGTGCCCCTGGAAGAGTATCCCGAGCATCTCGTGGACCTCCCTCTCGAAGAGGTTCGCCCCCGGGTAAATCCCCGTGACGGTCTTTATCTCAAGGTCCTTCTTGGGAAGGGGGACCCTTATATTTACATAGTAGGATTCCGAGAACAAGTGGTAGATAAGCTCTACATGCTTGCCGGTGTCCACACCTGAAATCGCGGAGAGCCTGGGGAAGCCGTTCTGCTTCAGGTAGGCAAGCACGTCATGGAGGTTCCTGGGCTCAAGGCCTATCCAGGCCTCCCCTTTCTCCTCGCGGAAGTCCAGGCCTATGGACTTGAGGTAGTCGGGGATGTTCATGGAATATTATTCCAAAGGCATGTTAAAATAGATATAACCCGGAGCTACTTTTTCCATGCAAATAGAAAGTAGATTATCGAAATAACCAGCAACAATACGCCTATTTGCAATAAAGGAGCATACAACGGATGCGGGATATTCTGGGGGACGCATACCTGGATACACATTTGAGGGGGGAATATCGGATTCAGCCAGCTTGAGCACGCGCTCCCGCATTCGGTATATCCGACACTGACAAAATTGTATATCAGATATGAAATCGAAATCAATGCGAGCGAAATCAGAAACAGCACAATCGCTTTCTTTTTTGTTGGCTTCAGAATATCGCTCCGTTCCATGTTGATAATTTACTTTAAGGGTATAAAAGCTACTTCCCCTGGGGCGCCTTCACGACCTCTATCTTGGCTATCTCGCAGAACCTTACGGGGTATATCTTGGTGCCCAGCTTGCGTATCTCTTTCTGGAGGGAGCCTTCCAGGACCTTCTTCACGAGGTCGTCAACGCCGCTTTTTTTCGCGGCCTCTGCTATGTGGTTCACCATTATTATCCTGACCTTCTTCTGTATCTCGGAGTCCGTGTTGCGATTGAGGATGGCCATGGAGGTTATCTGGAGCTTCCAGCCGTCCCTTGTATCGAAATAATCAGTGCTCTCCACCTTCTGGTTCCTCTTCCTCACCACCCTGTAGATGTATTCCCTCGAGGTGGCGTAGCCGTTGAAGCGGGTGTAAGCGTTCCTGGAGTCAGCGTCAGTCACCTTGAAGAAGAGCTTCATGTAGTATTTCTGCGGCTGGCCGAGAAGCTCCGAGGCGCCTATCTCGAGGTTCCTCCCTATAAGGTTGGCTGAGTCCATGGTTGGCGTTTCCGCCAGCCTCACCTCATTGAACATCTTTGGGGCCAAAATAGCGAACCAGTCCTTGCCCTTCCATTTTTTGGAAGCGGCTTCCCTCTGCTGCACCTGCTTGCCTGATTGCTGTTCGCCGGGTCTCTGGCTGTCGGTCTTCTGTTCCGGCCTGGCTTCCTTCGTCTCCTGAGGCTCCTCTTTCTGGCCTGAAGGCGGCGATGGCTGGAAGGCGGATTTGGTCGGAAGGTGCCCGCTGGCACCTTCTTTCTCCTGTTCCGCCTTCGCTCCAGGTTGCCTTCCTTCCACAATCTTCTCCTCTTTCGGTTTCTGCTGTCCCATAATTATCGATTGAAGGCGTCTTTTCCGCATGCTTCCCGGGACGCCTTCCCTCAGGCTTGTCACAACTCAATACATGTGGCACAGTCGTATTTATATTGTTTTCTGGCGGCTGGCCGGCCAGCATTTCCTCTATGCAGGATATGAAAGCGTCCTGGCTCTCTCTGGGGATGGTGGCCCCTGCTGCTCCCTTGTGGCCTCCTCCCTCTCCTCCCAGGCGGGATGCCGCTTCGGAGACCAGCCTCTCCATGTTCATCCCCTTTTCCACAAGGAGGTCATGGGCGCGGGCGCTTACCTTAACCATCCCTTCCTCCGCGTCCGCAAAGGCGAAGACGGGCCTGTCTCCAGGGACGAACCCGGACTTGCTGAAGATGGAGACTATGTTGGAGATTATGTGCTCTGACACGCGGCTGCCCGCGAGCATGTATGTGCCTCTTTCTGTGGTCCTTATAGCATGGCTGCTCTCCCTGAGCCAGCTCAGCGCCTTCCCCACATCCTTCCTGTAGTCGGACAGGAGCTCCAGGGCGTCCCCGAATGAGGAGGGATTCCCCATGCACATGGCTATCCCCGTGCCGTGCCTCCCCAGCTTCCCGCAGGCGTTCAGGACTGTGGCGAATTCCTCCACGCTCCTGAACCCGTCAGGATGCCCCTCTATCTCGTATATGTCGCCGAAGATGTCATGCGGGTTCTGAATCGAAAGACGCTGCTTTATTATCCCTGAGGCAAGGGTCCTCTGCTCCTCCGGGGAAAGGTCGGAGAGGGTCCTCCATTCTCCGCCGTTTTTCAGCGGTATTCCGAGTTCCGTAAGGAGCTGCACGCTTGCAGACTCGGAGCCTGAAACTCCGGGTATAAGGGGGTCTGTGCAATATTCAAGGGCCTTGTGGATGGGCCTGGTGCGCCTTCCCCATATCCTGAGGCCGCGGGAGACCGAGATCTTCCCGGACTTCTTCGCATCCTTGAGTATCTCCTTGTTAGGTCCCGAGAGCCCCCAGCCCTCCTCTATGGAGCCTGCCTGGGAATCCCCCACAGCGCCGATCACTCCCAGATAGCTTAGGTCCATGTTCTCTGGGTCGATCTCCTTTGCGAGCAGGTAGGCCACTCCCGCTCCCGAGAGGTTCTCGTTTATCCCGAAAATCAGGGGATTGGCATGGACCAGGTTCTCGCTGTTCCCGGGAAGGACATCGCCCTTTGCCTGGTGGTGGTCAAGGATGATGACCTTGGAGCCAGGGAAGAGCAGGCTCTCCTGTATGGATCTGAGGTGGCCGGAGCCCAGGTCTGTGAAAATCGTCAGGCCGTTCTTCTCATCTGCGAGAGCCTTCACCTTCTGCTCGCTCAGCTGCTTGATGACAGAGAGTCGAAATCGTTTCCCCTCCCTTGCCAGGGCGATGGAGATTATGGAGGCGGCCGCTATGCCGTCAGCGTCATAATGGGAAACGACCCTTATGTCTCCCTCGAGATTCCTTATCGCGACAGCGGCCTTCCTCGCCTCGGATATGAGAAAATCCAGCTTTCTTGCCATTTTACGCCTCTATGTAATTGTCTTGCACGAAGGCGTCTGCGGACGCCTTCCATCCATAATAGTAAAGGAACAGGACAAATACAATTTAGTTCAGCTCCCTTAAATTATGCAGAGAGCAAGGCGGATTAACGAATCCCCAATCGGCGAAGAAAATACATTAAGCTTATAAATATCACTGTCAATTAGTGGCTATGTCCGAGAACGAGACGCCTGAGGTCCAGCAGGAAGAGAAGCCGAAGGATTTCAGCCCGGGCCACGAGGGGACGACAGGGACGGCAAAAAAGAAAAAGAACATCCCATGGAAGCCCGCGGCAGGCTTCGCGGCTGTGGCGATATTATTTTTCGCGATAGGATTCATGCTCCCAAAAGGAAGCACCACAGGGCTTGCCATCTCAGAGGGACAGGTCAAGACAGCACAGGAGGCAGGGAGCCAGGCGGTTGACTACATAAACAAGTACCTTCTCCAGACTGGATTCGAGGCGAAGCTTGTGAGCGCGAACGAGAGCAATGGCCTTTATTCGATAGAGCTGAACATATCAAGCAGCGCGGGTAGCACCATTTATCCTTCTTACGTCACGAAGGACGGCAAGCTGCTTTTCGTGAGCGCGGTGGACATGAGCGTGACTCCTGAAACTGCTCAGGAGGATACTACACAACCTGAAACCAGCACCACGCCCAAGACGGACAAGCCTAACGTGAAGATGTTCGTGATGTCGTACTGCCCCTACGGGGAGCAGGCAGAGAACGGTCTCGGCCCTGCGGTAGAGGCGATAGGTCTTGACAAGGTCGCGTTCGAGCCGCACTTTGTGATATACTCCAATTATCAGGGAGGCGGCCCGAATTACTGTTTTGATAACGAGAGCCTCTACTGCTCCATGCACGGGATAAACGAGCTGAGAGAGGACATCAGGCAGATGGTCATATGGAAATACTGGCCCGACAAGTGGTGGGATTACGTGAACAAGGTGAACGCGGAGACCAGCACGGGAGACATAGAGAGCAAGTGGAAGGGCATAGCGACTTCCGTCGGCCTTGATTCCGCGAAGATAGAGGAATACTTCCAGAAGGAGGCCCTTACACTCCTTGCGGACGAGGCTGCTCTGAACGCGCAGTATGGAGTGAGAGGTTCCCCCACGATAATGATAAACGATGTCCAGTACTCGGGCGGAAGGTCAGCTGACGCATTCCAGTCAGGGATATGCGCAGCCTTCAACACAGCGCCTTCAGCCTGCGGGCAGACCCTTAACGCGACAGCAAGCGACACTACGGCAAGCGGCGCCTGCGGTTAATCCCTTTTCTTCCTTTTTAAAACAGTTCTGGATAATTATTTCTATGCTCAGGAAGAATCCCGGGAAAAAGAAAAGAGGCAGCCAGAAGCCGAGGGCTTTGGTCCTGTTCTCAGGAGGCCTGGACTCCATCCTTACCATAAGGCTCCTCCAGAAGGCGGGGATTTCTGTGGAGGCGATAAACTTCGCCACCCCTTTCTCCGCAGGCCAGAGCTACGTGAACAGGATAGCGAAGAAATTCCGTGTCAGGGTGCATAAGGTGAAAGTCGATTCAGCCTACTTCTCCATGATAAGGAAGCCCAGGCACGGCTACGGGGCGAACATGAATCCGTGCCTGGACTGCAAGATATACATGTTCCGTCGCGCCGCAGCCTTCGCGAAAAAGCGCAAGTTCGACTTCCTGGCCACGGGAGAGGTGTTGGGTGAGAGGCCGTTCTCCCAGATAAGGCCGCTCATGTTCCTCATAGAGAAGGAGGCAGGGCTGGACGGGAAGATAGTGAGGCCGCTCTCGGGAGCACTCCTTCCTCCCACGGAGGCCGAGAAGAAGGGCCTCATAAAGAGGAAGGACCTCCTGGCGATAAGCGGGAGGAACAGGACTCCCCAGCTCCAGCTTGCGAAGAAGTTCAGGATAAAGGAATTCCCAAGCCCCGGAGGAGGCTGCCTCCTTACTGACCCTGGATTTTCCCACAAAGTTAGGGATTTTCTCAAATACAGCAAGACCCTCTCCTGGGATGATGTGGAACTGCTCAGGCTTGGCCGCCACTTCAGGTTTGGGAAAGAAAAGATAATAGTTGGCAGGAGGCATGAGGAGAATCTGGAACTCAAGAGGCTCGCCAGGAAGCAGGGCCTCGGATGGATGGAGGTCCAGAAGTTCATGGGGCCCGTCACAATTGTGCAAGGCAAATCAAAGGCCCTTCTTCAGAAAGCCGCTGGCCTGACAGTCCGCTATTCAGACACCCCAGAGGACTGGTGCGTCAAGCTTGCCTTCCGGAAAGGCAAGACGAAGAAGGTCCTCGAGTCGGCTGCCATGCAGGAGCAGGAGATAGAGAAGCTAAGGGTCTCGCATTAATATTTCTGGGGTGAAATACTATTATGGACAAGAGAGCGAACAAGATAATCTGCGGAATAAAGAGCCTGAAGATACAGAGCGCGCACGGCATAGCCCGCGCAGGCCTGGAATGCCTTAAGATATGCATCTCCTCTTCCAAGGCCACGGACAGGAAGGCCTTTCTTGAGGAGATTTCTGATTATGGCCAGAGAATAAAGACCGCCCGGCCGACAGAGATAGAGCTCGGGAGCATACTAAACCTTGCCCTTTTCAAAATATCCCAGAGCGAGAGCGAGGACGTGGAGAGGCTCAAGGAATACGGGGCCAGGGCGTGCGACGAGCAGATCAAGGCGAATGAGGATGCAATGTTCCAGCTCATGCAGAACGGAGCGAACCGGATAGAGAATGGGGACAGGATACTCACGCACTGCCATTCGAGGACCGTGGTAGGAATCCTGCGCGAGGCCAGGAAGCAGGGGAAGGACTTCACGGTCTTCGTGACAGAGACCCGGCCGCTCAAGCAGGGCCTCATAACTGCAAAGGACCTCCTGGCATCCGGGATAAGGATTGTTTATGGTGTGGACTCGGACATGGGCTACCTCATGAAGAAGTGCACGAAGGTCCTG
>DATEYJ010000002.1:0-3930 GCA_035256265.1 archaeon | reverse complement strand
TGGTTCTGCTGTGGTTCGCGATTCTGGGCATTTTCGTTTTCCTTTATGCGGTGCAGAATCCCGCGGCTGCGGGAGCAGGAAGTGGGATAAACACGTCCGTGACAGGGAATCTGATAAGCGATCCTCCAGTGGCAGGGACGGTTTCCCTTTCCCTTGCGGAGATAGCCAAGCACGGTTCCCCCTCGGACTGCTGGATAATAATAAGCGGGAAGGTCTATGACGTGACCGCCCACCTGACGGCGCATCCCGCAGGAGCTGGAACCATAACGCCTTACTGCGGGCTGGACGCGACGACAGCATACGACACGAAAGGCGGAAGAGGGAGCTCGCACTCCTCGTTCGCGGACTCCACGCTGCCTCCCATATTGCTCGGGAAGGTTGGGGATACTGTAAGCGGACAGCTTGTGGAGCAGATTCAGAATCATACAGTGCCGAATCTTGGCGGGGATGATGGATGGGAAGATGACTGATTCTGTTTAGGATTTAAACCCGCAGGAGAAATACTCACCATGAAAGACGAATGCTGTGAAGGAGAGATGCCTCCGGGGCTCGCCTCCAGGGTGGCCGTTTCCATAGCGGTGTTCTTCGGCTGGCTGGTGTTCCTGGTGATATGGCTCATCTTCTACGCCGGTTCCTACAGCGTGATGGAGAACATCGGGATTGTGGTGGTTGCCTTCCTTGTGGGAGTAGCTGTACTGGCCATGATGTGGGCCTCATGGGGGATAAAGTTCGGGAAGATGGCCGAGACCCGTAAATCTTCGGTGAAAACCGAAAGAAAGCGGAAGAGGTAAATATAAAGGTTCCGAACAATTTTACAGGACGACTATGGTAGAGGAGAAAATCACCCTGGACAGGGAAGCGTTCAAAAGCCTTGCCTCTGGCACGAGGGTCACTATTCTGAAGAGCCTGGACCAGAGGAGGAAGATGCTCACGGAGCTCTCGAAGGAGCTGGATATGAGCCCTTCCACCGTGAAGGAGCACATGGACAGCCTGAGGAAGGCAGAGCTTGTCAGCCTGAGGGATGACGGCCACAAGTGGAAGTACTACGAGCTCACGAGGAAGGGGAAGAATATACTCCACCCAGGAGAAACGAGAATCTGGGTCGTGCTCTCGCTTTCTGGCCTTGCGTTCCTTGTCACTACGTATGATATGCTCAGGGAGACTGCGCAGTTCGCCATGTCAAAGGCGACTGAGCCTCTCATGACAGCGCCGGGCGTGCTGGGAGACGGGGCTTCGGAAGCTGCCCGGCAGGCGACTCCGGCAATCCAGCAGCTGCCATACTTCCATATAATAGGTTTGGTGCTCTTCGCGGCAGTCTTTGCGACTGCCCTCGGTTTCTACCTTGGCGCCAGAAAAAGCTGGAATCTCCGATTCTAGGTAGATTCTGGTATAGGAATACTAGTACCTCTGCGCGCCCCCTTCGCCTTCCTTGCGGCAGCCTTCCTGGGCTTTCTTCCGGCAGCCCGCTTCCTCCGCCTCGTGGCTCTCTTCCTCGTCTTGCTTACCCTCGCTTCGTATGAGGCAGGGATCACGGGAGCCTTCGCGCGCACTGCAGGGCCTTTGAACATCTCGTCATCCTGCTCGTCAAGGACCTCGTCCAAAGGCCTGAGCTTGGCTGACTTGAGCTTCTTCTTCATGTGGCTGGCAAGCTCCATGTTCTCCATCCTTATCCTCCTGTACCTCATGTAGAAGGAAAGATAGCGGATCAGGAAAAGAGAAACAATGATTAGTGCCAATATTATAAGCAGGACCTGCAAGCCTTCTGTAATCCCAAGTGATTCAAGCCAAGCCATGACAATAATTGACCGTTAATAATTTATGGAGAAGATGGGGAATCCGAAGGCTTTAAGTATGGCGCGCATAGATAAATCATGGACAGGATGGAACTTGCGCTCCTCGGGATAGCGGTCCTGCTTGTTGCGATAGTCGTAGCCTTCTTCTCGCTTGGATTCTCCAGGGAACTCACGAAGGAGCTATGCCAGGATTCGGACGGGGTGTGGAACGAGTGCGGCTCCGCGTGCGCAGGGGAGCCTCCGGGAACGGTGTGCACGAAGGAGTGCGTGCCCACTTGTGAATGCTATTACAACTTCCAGTGCCCGCCTGGGTATTACTGCAAGGCATGGAAAGCTGGGGAGAATGGGGCTTGCAGGCCTGTCTAGAAGTCTAAATATACCAGCCGAGAGGATGATTATTTCTTGCGCCTGCGGGAATATCTGCACGGTCCGCAGAGCGGGCATGTCCCGCAGATGGGGGCTTTCCTGCAGTTTTCCTTCGCGAGCCTCACTATGAGGGCGTGGAATTCCTTGTACACGTCAGCGTCCTTGGGAACACTCTTCTCGAAGAACAGCCTGATTTTGTCATACCTCCAGTCCTCCTTTATCATGCCGAACCTCGAGAAAATGCGCCTGGTGTAGGCGTCCACCACGAAGAACTTCCGGCCGGTCGCGTAAAGGAGGATGGAGTCCGCGGTCTCGGGGCCTATCCCATGGATGAGCAGGAGGTCCTTCCTGTCCGCACCCTGGAGGAAGTCCCGCTCGCGGGAGAACTGTGAGACGAATTCTGCCAGGGCCTTGAGACGGTGCGCTTTCTGGGTGTAGTAGCCTGAGGAGCGGATGAAGTTCTTGAGAATGTGGTTGTGGACTTTCAACGTTTTCTGGGGGGTTGTCACGCCTCCCTCCTTCAGGCTCGAGAGGGATTTCTCCACGTTTCCCCAGTTGGTGTTCTGCGTGAGGATCGCTCCCACGCATACCTCCCACTCGGGGGGTGAGAATCCGTTCTGCACGGGCCACCATCCCTGGGGGCCGAATTCCTTCAGAAGCCTGCGGTAGACATGGACGGGTTCCATGAATATTGTTTGGTCTGACGGATTAAAAAAGAAATCAAGTCTTCAATCCATTACGCCGCTGTTTCTGCTTATTCAGGCGGATTTTACCATGGCCTTGAGCTCCTTGTCAGTAGTCTTCATCTTGTGCGTTTTCTTCACGTGCTGCTTGGCAAGGTCCATGACTTCCCTCTCATCGTGGCTTCGGACCATGAATCCGCATATTGGGTCGCATGTTATGCTTTTCAGATGCTCCATAGAAATCACCTCCCCGTTGGTTTATCTTTGAGAAGATATCATGGGAAGGCGGAACAGCAGGGATTATCTCATCGCTCTACCGGTTCCGCCTTCACGGATGGGGGAAAGGAATGAATGAGAATAAATCTTGATAATATTATAACGGTGTTATATATAAAGCTATCGGTCCTATTCCAGAATTACTTCATGCAAGCAGAAGCTTATATTCCAACCCTCCAATTATCCCGCATGAAAGTTCCGTTCGACCAGAAAGGGGTCAAGGACTGCATATGCACACAGTGCCCCGTGCAGGTGAGGAGCACATGCGCGAAGGAGAAAGAGAAATCCTCAAAAGGCATCCCCTCCCCGAGGCCGCATGGTGTCCCGAGGCTCTACTGCTCTTCGGGAAAGGCGGCCTGCGCGGACCTGGACCTCAAGCAGATGTGCATATGCGGCGCGTGCCCTGTCTGGCACAAGCATAAGCTTGCTGGCTCGAAGCCAACGCTGCATTTCTGCAGGGACGGCGCGGCAAGATGAATTTCTTGTAAAGGAGCAGCCATGCAAGTGAAAGACACTCCCGCTAACAGGAAGAAGTGCGTATGCCCCGGCTGTCCCAGCTATCCCCATGGCTGCAAGGCTGAGCGCCTCTACTGCTCCCCTGACGTCGGGAAGAGCGCGTGCGACATTCGCGCTCGCGGCTGCAACTGCAGCGTGTGCCCTGTCTACATCGATAACAGGCTGAAGGAACTATACTTCTGCGACAGGGAGGAGGCCCGACCCGGAGTCATCATGCGCAAGAGATCCTCCTCCGAGAGCGGGGATTTCTACAGGGCGGTGGCGGACATAAAGGAGATCACTGCTTCCGGGAAGAG
>DATEYJ010000001.1:0-6836 GCA_035256265.1 archaeon | reverse complement strand
GGACCATAGAGGAGCTGAGGAAGAAAGGGAGATTCATCCGCATAACCAAGGCCGGCCTTCGCGAGTCTCACCCCCACGACATCACGATAACCGCGGAGGCCCCGAACTACTGGACGGATGAGAAGCCCGGGAAGGAAAGCTGATTCTTCAACATTTATAAGAAGCCATTCAAACTATAAGTCAGCAGTTCGAAGGCGTCAAAAGACGCCTTCTTTCAAGCGCGAGCGATTGAAGGTGACCAGTGTCACCTTCTTTCAAACTGTTAGCCCCGTGGTGTAGTGGTCAAGCATGCGAGCCTCTGGAGCTTGCGACAGCGGTTCGAATCCGCTCGGGGCTATTCATTAATATAAATTCCAGCTACCATTTCTATTTACACCGGTTGAGAATGGCTCCGCCATTTTCATCCCAGAATCGCCTGTGTGGCTCAGCTGGTTAGAGCGCCAGACTCATATCCAATCCCTTTCTTGAAAGAAAGGTCTTGGAGAACCCCAAAGAACTATTTTTCAAGGGGAATAGAGGATGTGAGTGATGAGCGGAACAGCGGAATGAAGGTGGCCGAGGCCACCTTCCAGCCATCGTTCCGCGGTGAGATATCTGGAGGTCGGGGGTTCGAAGTGAGATTGAAGGTGACTTGTCACCTTCCTTCCAACGAGCATCCCCCCACAGGCATAATAGCCAAAGAAATAATAGAATAGAGGAAATATGATTATCCTCAAGTGGGACCCGAAAATAGGGATATGGTGCGAGGAGGAGGATGGCGTGGAGAAGTTACGCAAGAACTTCTTCGGGGAGTTCCGCGAGGGAAAAGTCTTCCTGAACCCCGAGGAAGCGCTTTATGTGATAACCTTCCTTAACGGAGCCTGCTACATACACGAGCAGACGGCTGGCTTTAATGAGATAGCATCCCACTACGTGGGGAAGAACCCGCGCCTCATGGTGGATTATAACGCCTACAGGGACTGGAGGGACAGGGGGCTTGTTCTCAGGAAATTCGGCGAGATAGGGCTCCATAAGCAGGAGGGGAAGAAATCCAAGGGTGAGAAGCGCTACCCTTCAAAGGGCCTCATGCATGAGCCACTCTCCGCCCAGGCCCACTGGTATCCCGATTCACTCTTCTCGGTCCTGGATGACGAGAAAACAGGCCAGATCCTCTTCAATTCCCACTGGTTCGGCCAGCTCGGGGTATACAGGCAGGAACGAGGGAGCCTGCTTCGTTTGGATTTCATGGAAACGATATTCCTTTCCAAGCATTTTTCTCTTAAGGTAATAGACTCCTCAACAGGAAAGCCTGCTACGGGAGAGCAGATTCTCGCCCAGGTCTCAAAGAAGCGGGAGTACGCGAAAAGGCTTTACGAGGTCTATGAGGACTGGCGCCTGAGAGGATATGTTGTTAAGACAGGCTTCAAGTTCGGCTCTCACTTCAGGATTTATTTTCCCGGAGCCTCCCCAGCCCTCTCGCCCGGAAGGCAGGATAATGATGAGGGGAAGGAGTGGATTCATTCCAGGCACGTGCTCCACGTCTTCCCGAAGGAGGAGAAGCTCCTGGTCTCGGAGTGGGCGCGCGCCGTGAGGGTGGCGCACAGCGTGAAGAAGACCTTTTTGCTTTCCGTCCCCGAACTGAAAGAAAAAGACATGCATGAGCAGGGAGTGGCCTCGGAATTCCTTGCTTTCAGGAGGAAGAAGCAGGGCCAGAACCTGATAAGGGAGGACCCCGCGGGAGACAAGGCCCGCTACCTGCTCATAGCTTTCTCGGAGGACGACCACATAGGCGGAGTCGAGCTGGCCTCCCTCCTGAAGAAGGCGGAGTCCCTCGGCCTGCAGCTCCTGCTCTCCATCACGGACAGGGAGACCTCCATAACCTATTATGTCCTGAGCAAGATCCTGCTTCCGGACTCCAGGCACGAGTATTACGAGATAGAGTGGATGAAGCCCTGAATGCGATTAGTCTGCAATTAAAATTTGATGCAGATTTAGTGAAAAAGGAAATTCAAATACCAGACGGATGTGTGAGCTATGGAGAATCAGAATTTGAAATATGTAGAGAGGGAAGTTGAGGACCGCCATGAAACGGAAGAATACGAAATGAACAGACGCCGCGGAATAACAATCACAGACTCGCTCACAGACATCCCTGAGCCCGGATTCTTCGGCATCGGATACACGCACGAACCTGTGAAAGTGAGGTTCAGGATGTACAGGCACTAAAGGTAGCCCCTCTCCGCCAGTATTTTCCTTGCACCTTCCGGAAGCTCTTTTCTAAGAAGAATCTTGTCCGATTCAGGGATTTTCGGCAGGGTCTCCTCATTCTCCAGAATCCAGTGGCATGTGTATTTTTTAAGGATTTCGGGGTCCTCTATTTTTTTGAATGTTTCCAGGGTGGCTTTTCTTGAACCGCAATAAAGCTGCCTGGACGCAAAGAATGCGGCAATATCATAGAACTCTTTAGGATTATCCTCGAACTCCTTTGGATGCCTTCCCTCTACCACAAAAATCACGGGGATTAGGCTCCCTACTCCTAATGAGCCAAAGGCAGGAAGATGGTTGAAGGGATGCTCCTCAGGAATCTCCTCCTCCCTCATAATACCATAATAAAGAGGAAAGGAACTATATGGACAGGAACATGTCCTGCCTTCCCTATGAAGCGAAGCAAGAATTCCTTCCATTCTATTTTGCGACAAAACAGGATTCATGTATTTCTCCTTGCAGAGAAATAGTGAAGGAAGAATTTAAGATTATCCCAGGCTGAAATGGCACAAATAGAATGTTTGAAAGAAGGCGTCAGTGAGTTGGAAGGCGACTTTTGTCGCCTTCAATCCAGAATGAATATGAAAAGGAGCCCTTATCCACGAACATCGCGATAAGCGGCTCCTTTCCTCTCCCCTCTCCCCTTAGCGGTGAATATATAATGTTTGAGGGTATTTAAATACTTTTCTGTCAATAAAGGATAAAATTAACCTTGGTTTCATGTGGACCAAGGTTTATTTCCTATGGAACTTTTGCGGGAACAGCACAAAGTGCCGCACAATGAAATTTCCAAGGAGAACGGAGGAGTGGTGAAATGTCAGGTAATTCACCACTTGCCACTTTTTATTTAAACCTCCCTTCCAAAGCATCCGTATCCGGAGGTGTTATCATGCCATACGAGCCAAAGAATTTCGAGCATCTTATTGGAACGCAAGGTTTCTCCGAAACCTTGCTTAAGAACCACTTCACGCTCTATCAGGGATATGTGACCAACACGAACAAGCTGAATGATATTTTAGTGGCCATGGAAAAGGAGGGGAAGTTCGGGACTCCTGAGTTCGCTGAGCTCAACAGAAGGTTCGGCTGGGAGTTCAATGGCATGCGCCTCCATGAGTATTATTTCTGGAACATGTCCAAGAACGCGAAGCCGCTGGACCACAACTCAGAACTCTTCAGGAGGATTGAGAAGGAATGGGGCTCGTTCGAGAAGTGGGAGAAGGATTTCAGAAGCATGGGAGCCATGAGGGGGATAGGCTGGGTCGTCCTTTATTACGACCCTTCCTCGGAAAGGCTCTTCAATGTGTGGATAAACGAGCATGACACAGGCCATCTGGCAGGAGCGACTCCCATCCTCGTGATGGACGTGTTCGAGCACGCGTACATGCTGGATTACGGCCTCAAGAGGGCGGATTACATAGAAGCTTTTTTCAAGAATCTGGACTGGAAAACCTGCGCGGAGAGGTTCGGGAAGGTTTAGGCCTTCCGTTTCTTCAAGGCCTCCACAATCCTCTCCAATATCTCACTCTTCGTGAGGTTAGTGGTGTCTATCACGAGGTCGTAATGCCTCATCTTGGAGATGTCAAGCCTGTAGTATTTCTTGTAGCGGAGCTTGTCGCTCCTGTCCCTCTCCACGAGCGCGCGTTCCGCATCTTTTATGGAATGGAAACTCTCAGCCTTCCTCTCGTCCCTGAAAACCCTTTTCGCGCGTGTCTCCAGCTCCGCGTGCAGGTACACTTTGAAGGAATGCGGGATGAAGAAGAAGCACATCCTCCCGTCTATCACGAAATTGCCCTCTTTCTTGCCAAGCTCCTCCTGGAGCTTGTCAGGCTCCCTGTCCGTCCAGTTATGCTTTTCCCCGAGATTGTTCAGTTCGGCGAGGGTGAGCCCGTGCTTCCTGGCTATCTGCCTCCTCAAGTCCCCTATGGAATAATGCTTATACTTCAGGCGCCTGGCCAGAAGCTTGGATATGGAGGACTTGCCTGAGCCTGCCTGGCCGTGGATTGTTATTATCATGCCAGACTATTGGGCGAGGAGGATTATATAGAATTTGTAAATGGAATTCATTTCCTGGCCTCTGCAGTCATCACGAGAAATCCGTCCTCTTCTCTGCAGTCTCCGTCCTCGTTGCATTCTGCTACAAGGATTTTGTATGGGGCGCCTGGCTCCAGGCCGGATATCGCCAGGCCGGGCGTGCCTATCCTTTCTGCTTCTATCATTATATTATAAAAATTGTCGCTAGGCATCCCTGCACGCTCCCCGCGCAGGAAGTAATGGGAGATGCCGGGCTTTCTCTTGAGACAATCGGCAAGCGGTATGTACCCGTCCCTTATTTGGAACTCTTCAGCTGCAACAGGGGAAATGGCAAGGCCAAGCGTTAAAACAGGAACAATCAGGCGGGTCTTAAGCCTTCCGGACATAGTTCTCATATAAGATATGCCGGTAAAACATTTAAGCGGAAGCGCTAGGCGTTCACACCATCTGCCCTATTATCATGGCCAGAATAAGGCCTGCCATGAGACCTAACCCTATGGCATGGGGGCTCCCGTATTTCTGGGCGGTGGGTATGAGCTCGTCCATGGTTATGTAGGTCATCACGCCTCCTGCAAAACCGAGCAGTATGGGCAACACGCCTGGTATGAAGGAGAGGAATGCCACGGCAGCCACCGCGCCCAGGGGCTCCGAGAGGCCCGATACCGTGGATATGAAGATGGTCTTCCTCCTGCTGCAGCCGCCTGCGCAGAGCGGGGCCGAGACAGCTATGCCTTCCGGTATGTTGTGCAGTGCTATTGCTATCGCGAGCACAATCCCGAAGGCGGGCATGGCAGCATATCCCGCCCCCACTATCATTCCTTCGGGTATGTTGTGGATGGTTATCCCCAGCGCGGTCACTATCCCGGCTGCCATGAGGCAGGACTTTGCCCTTCTGGAGGGAAGCTGCTTCGCAGCCTCAGTCTTTCTTCCGGCACCATGCTCGCTGAAAATGAACTCGTGGGGGACCAGGACGTCTATGGCCAGAATGAAAAGCGCGCCTGCCATGAAGGATATGACCGCAAAATAATAATTCCCGAGCTCTACGGACTTCCCGAACAAGTCCCTGATCCCTATTATGACCATTATCCCGGAGGACAGGCCGAGGCCGAAGCCGAGCATCCTCTTGCTCACGCCTTTCATGCTTATGACTATCAGGCCTCCCACTCCTGTGGCAAGCCCGGCAAGGACGCTCAGGAGGATGGCTGTGAGCATGGATATTATTTGGAAGGACCTGTATAAGAAAGGCGAGATTGCGTATAACATCGGAATTTAACGAAGTTTATTTTTCAGAGCTGAACGAGGCTGAGGCAACCCACAGCCGAGTTCCTCGAAAAATAAATTTGGGAAAACGAGTGCAACGAAGTTTTCCGTTAAATTCCTGTTAAGTGGCCCGAAGGGCAAATTCCGAAGGAATTTGAGTCGTTGCGCCAAAAATAAGAAAATCGACCCGCGAGCGAAGGGGGATAAGATTTAAATATAGAATTAAATTTAGAGACACATAGAACATTTAAACTTAAAAGGTGACTTTAGTGGAATTAAAAATCAATACAGACGCAAAAATAGCTTATCCTGATTTAAAAGTTTCCATCGTAGAGGTTAGGTTTAGTGGCGAACCAAAATTCAACCAAGAAATAATTGACTTGAAAAAGGCACTAGAAAATAAAATAAAAAGCGATTATAAAAATCCAGAGAATTTAGAAAGAGTAATAAAATATAATTTGTTTTATAAAAAATTCGATTCGAAAGTTCCGATGGAGTTTCAAATAAAATCTATACTTAATAACAAAGAAATTCCGATGATACATCCAGTCCTTATATGTATGTTCATAGCAGAGTTAAAGAATATTATCCTCACCGCAGGGCATGATTTGGATAAATTGGAAGATGATACAATAGAGGTTTTACGCTCTAATGGCACCGAAGAATATACAAAAATCAATGAAAAAGTGCAGAAACTTAAAAATAATGATATATTCGCAATAGATGGTACAGGTATAATATCAAGTGTGCTGTGCGGACCAGACTCAAGAACAAAAATTACCGATGAAACTGAAAATTTCTTGTTTATGTGCTATTCATTCGGTCTTAGTAATGAAGAAATTGAGAACCATATGAATGACATAATAGGTTATTTGAAAACTTTAGTTAAGGGTAACTTAGAAAGTAGCGCTATTAAGATTATTTAAAAATCTGATAATAGAAGAGGGTAGCGAGCGGGTCGAAATAAATACAAGCGCAACGATTTCACTTAACATGCTCATATCATGACCAAAGTCATGATATGATGCTCCTAGGGGATGTTATCAGAACTCTACCTCACCATGTCCGCCAGCTCTTCCAGCATCCGAAGGATGAGACGCTCCTTCTCAGGGTCCTCCAGAATAAGGGTCCCCTTTATGTCCGCTGCCATGCATTCCTTTATCAGGTGCTTGAGCTGGATGTCCGCGGTCCTGAGGGGTATGTGCTTTATCTCCCCGTGGGGCCCGTACGAGACGCCGGAGAAGGTGAAGTACGCGTTCGTGGCCCATGCGTGGCCTATCTCGTTCTTGAGCTTGGAGATT